>NZ_FNGO01000002.1 GCF_900103135.1 Halarsenatibacter silvermanii
TTTTGCCATGGTTTTTTGTCCTCCCTTAGACTTAATACTATATTATAGCTGCTACGATGTCCAGCAGCTTAGGGGGAGGACAAATGTCCGCATTTCCGATTTTATAGAATAATCCTTATACTATATCTATTGACCGTCCTACGCCAATATCCTGCAAAAAATATAAACTTTTTTCAGTTTGAGTTTCTGGGATGTTGTGATCAGATGATATAATCCGAAATGAATTAATCTCAGGGAGGGGTAAAATCAGGGCGCTGAAAGTGAAGGACGGTGAGGCAAAAGTGAAAGAGGGTGTCAGGGCTCGAGCCCGAGCCCAATCCGGCCATAAACGAAATTCAGCTGCTCGGTTCACGCTGCGGACCTTTTCAACCGGCCAGCTCATTCATCGTCATCCCGCATAATATCGATAAAGGCGCGGGCCAGCTCGGGATCAAACTGGCTTCCGGCATTTTCCTTTATTTCTTTTAAGGCCTTTTCTTTCTTTACAGCTTTTTTGTAGGGACGGCCTGAGGTCATGACATCATAGGCATCGACGATAGAAATGATCCGGGCCAGGAAAGGAATTTCCTCGCCCTCAAGCCCCCGCGGGTAGCCGCTGCCGTCCCAGTGCTCGTGATGCGAAAGCACTTCTTCAGCTATCACGGCAAATTCATCGGAGGCCGAAGCTATCATATAACCTTTTTCCGGATGTTTTTTGATCTGATACCATTCATTCTCCGTCAGATCACCCGGTTTGGTCAGAATTCGGCCGGGGATGGTCGTCTTGCCGATATCGTGCAGGGTGGCCAGAAGCGCCAGTCTATTCAGCTCGGAATTGGAAACGCCCACTTCTTTTCCCAGCTTTTGAGCCAGCCTTTTTAATCTGAGGGCGTGATCTCTGGTCTCATCGCTCTTAGCACCCAGGGTATCCAGAAGACCCTTGACCAGCCGGTTCTTGCGGCTTTTATTGTTGACCAGCTTATCCTGCAGCATATTGTCATCGGCCTCTTTGATGATATCATTAATATCTTCGTCCGGCTCGGTTTTGGTGGCTATACCCATTCCCAGCGAAAGAGGAAAATCATCCTCCTGTATCTCCTCGCATTTTCTTTCTATCCGCTCATAAATATCATGGGCGATTTTGTTATCAGTCTGAGGCAAAAATAACAAAAATTCATCGCCGCCATAGCGGGCCAGCACATCCTCATCCCTGGTCACGCTCGTCAGAATATCGGCAGCTTTCTGCAGTATTTCATCACCTTTTTTGTGGCCGAAGGTATCATTGATTATCTTCAGCCCGTTCACATCTATCATGATTACGCTGATGGGAAGCTGCCTGGCCGTATCCAGCCTTTCCATCTCCTGGGTTAAAAAGGTGCGGTTATAAAGCCCGGTGAGCTCATCATGAAAGGTTTTGTATTTTAGCTGTCTTTCCCATTTTTTCCTCTCGACTATCGACCGAACAAAAGTGAGTTCGTATTCGTAATCCTTATAACCGATATAACTTCTCATCACCTCAGCCGGAAATCTCTCTCCGCCGCTGGTTTCCAGTTCGACCTCGATAATTTTATCGGCTTTACCTCTTTTCACCCGCTCAAATCTTTCCGCGCGCCTCTTTTCGGGAAAATCAGGATTGATATCGGAAATTTTCCGGCCGGTGAGCTCCTCCCGGCTGTAATCGAGCATCTCGGCCGCCTCCTGATTGACATAATCAAAAACCCCTTCGGGCGAGACCAGGAAAATTCCCACCGGAGCCATATCCAGGGCAAATTGAGATAACTCAAGCTCCTTCTCCTGATTTTTCCTCTCGGTGATATCTATTATCAGAGAGATAACTTCCTCATCATTCAGAGAAGTTATGCGGGCTTCAAACCATTTTTCCCCGGCGGGAGTGGGTATACAGTATTCCAGAGTCTGAATTTCGCAGGTATTTAAAGCCATCTGAATCTTTTCTTTAAATCTCTGCCCTTCCTCTGCCGGAAAAACTTCCTCTATCCTGCGGCCCAAAAGCTCCTCTTTAGGGCTGATCAGCTTATCCTCCTGCGAGGTCATTATATCGAGATATTTTCCCTCGCTGTCATAGTGAATGATGATGTCGGGAATGACCTCCAGAATGGAATTTCTATAATCCAGCGCCTCTTCGAGCCTATCTCTAGCCTCCACCCTCTCGGTTATATCCCTGCCCACGGCCAGAATCTCCTTCAGCTCCCCCTCTTCATCAAAGAAGGCATGCTGACTCCATTCGTGAAATCTCATCCGGCCGTCCGGCATCTTTATGGGATATTCATAGCTATTTTTTTCATTCTCTTGACCCAGTTTGGAAATATTCTTCCGGATTACATCATGATTTTCCTCGGGAAAAATATCCAGCACCCTCTTTCCCACAAGCTCCTCTCTGGATCTGCCGGCCATCTCGCAGTAGGCCCGATTGACGAAGGTGAGGGTGGTATCGGGCTTATATTTGCAGATCATCTCCTGCTGTGTCTCCAAAATTTGTCGGCATTCTTCCAGATTATTGAACGCTTCTGCCATCCCGCACCTCCTAACTTTTATGAAAGTTTATATACAGACGGAGTAAAATTGTCTTCTTCAGCTTTTACTCGCTTTTAATCAAATTAAAATTCCAGGCCAAATTCTATAGCTGCATCGAAGCTTTTAGCGCTGCTGAAAATACCGCGCAGATCGGAAAAGGCCAGATCAGCCTGCATGGGGCCCAGATCAAAACCAGCTCCGGCGCTTAAGGAGACGCTCTCGCGCAGAGAAGAATAATTCGCGCCGGCTCTAAGATCCACCGGATTTAAACGGGTTGTTTCCACGCCGGCCGCCAGCCGGGTATCATTCGGCCCCACATCGTGCCGGGCATGAGCAACCTTGCCCGATACTTCCACATCCTCGCTGGCCTGGTAGGCACCGCCCAGATTGATTATCATCGGCAGACGGTAGGATATGGAACCGGTCTCCTCATCATAATCCAGCTGCTCGCTGATTATTTCTTCATAATCTTCTATAAGATCTTCTGGTTCATCTTGGCCATCTTCAATTTTTTTTGCTACCTCCTCAGCGTCTATATCCATTTCACCATCTATTATGGTGCCGCTGCTGGTCGAAAGCGAGCCGATAACATTTTTAATCGAAAAGCCCAGAGAAAAACGCTCGTTGAATTCACCGTAAACCCCCAGATCGACAGCCGAGCCGCTGGCCGTATCATCGGAATCGGAGTATTTACCCTCAACTTTCACCACATCAGGAGTATTAGGTACGATTAATTTTTCATCAAGATCATTTTCGTCAATATCGGCAATTTCTTCTGTGAAAAAACTCGTCTTATCGACAAATTCCATCTGCCCCTCTGTACTGAACTCTCCTACTGCTCCATCCTTGTACTTGTAGGTGCCGCCGACGGCCAGCCGGTTTACCCGCATTTCGCGATCTTCACCGGAGAAAAATTCAGCCACGCTCTCTCCGGCCCGCTCGGTTATATCATATGAGAGACTGGCACCGTAATCGACGGTGGCACTGTAGCCAAATTCGGTGTCATCAAGGTTCATGGGATCCCATTCTTCTAAATCACCGACCTGTACATTATCGAAGTCCACATCCTCCAGATCCTCCAGAAATCGGAAAACACCGGAGCCCATCTCGCCCGAAGCGCGGGCCTCACCGCCGGCGAACCCGGTTATGGATCCGGAAAATCCGCCTATCGGACCGGCTCTAAATTTAGCTCCCGTGTTCAAATTACCGTAGGCGCTGATCCCTTCTTCGCCCAGCTCCTCTATGATATCCTCAAAATCCTCGTCCACAGCATCCCGCAGATCATCAGAATCGAGATATGTATTGCCGGCTCCCAGAATAAAATCTCCGCGCAGGGAAAAGCTCCCCGTATCAAAGTGAACTCCCGCCGGATTGTTGGGCAGAGCGGTTATGCCTGTATCAATCACTCCCGTTCCGCCCTTACCGATGCTCATGGTGGAATAATCAGCCCGGGCGGTAAAACCTGTCAGAGCCAGGATGACAGCAAGAGACAGCAAAACTAAAAACATCCTGAGAGCCAGAGAAATATTTCCCCGCTTGACTTTCTTTTGTGAATTATTAATAATGACCCCTCCTCTGCTCTATACTCTCAAATTACTGATTTGTTTTTACAGGGAATTTATGTCAGTCATACTTTATTCCTTCCGGTCTGCCGAACCGAACTAAAAACCGCGGGCTATAAGTTTTGCAGCCGGCAGCAGCGATTACCAGGAATAAAGTTCATGTTCGACGAAGACCTCAAAATCAACGCGGCTGTCCTCTTCGCCCTCAAAATCATCGGCCAGCTCTCCCTGATCATCGAGCACATCATCATCGAAGGAAGTATAATGGGTATAAAGTCCCAGCTCGGTGGAGTCGGTCACCATTCTCTCCATGCCCCATTCGAATTTATAATCTTCCATATCATCATCAAGATCGTAAAGCTCCCTGTCGGTATCCCAGCGTTCAAGGAGGAAGTAATGATCGAAATCCAGAATATCATCAGCATCGAGCTGCAGACTCAAAAAGCTAGATTCATAATTGACCAGTCCCTCATCTATTCCCTCTGCTCCCAGCTGCAGCAGTTCAGCGGGATGATCGGTCAAAGTTCCGTCGCTGTAGGGCCAGAGCCCGGCCTCTATCACTCCATAATCCAGATGAAAGGAATATCTATCGCCGTAATCGTAACTGGCTCCCACCTCAATACCGCTGTAATCTTCATCAAAATCATCTATCTCCCCACCGTTCACCGTTATTTCCTCGGCCTCATCATCCTGATCGTAATAGGAAAATCTAAAGTCCAGATTTTCAATTACCTGCCGATAGCGAAAATATGCCTCGATGGATTGAAAGCTGTAACCCTCCATATCGAGATCATTCTCTCCGATCTCCTCATATCCATCAGCCGTCTCATAGTCGGAAACCTCAAAAGCAAAATCAAAGAGATCAACCGTACCGCCCAGGGTGAGATTGACCAGCTGACTTTCATCTATCATATCGTCGGTATCCAGCTCGTTGCTGAAAATATAATCCCAGTCTGCTCCCAGAGTTAAATCCACCTCATCATCGATGGCAAAATCTGTCTGCAGATAGGCATCCCGTTTTATATCAAAAATATGCTCCTCCGGCGAAACATAATCGTCATGCATGGCCGTAAACCTCATGCCGGGAAGGCCGTGCAGATCCTCGTCCAGTTCTATTCTCAGCACATCTCCCTCGGCAAAACCCTCGGTCGTATCGGGAGACCATTCGGTGTAGATGCTGGCTCCCTCGTAAAAATCATGCCTGTGGGCAAAGGTAAGACCATAATCTGTTTCATCGCTAACCGTCTCGGGATGAATTCGGTTGATTATCGTATCTATCTCAAACTTCAAACTGCCTTCGTAATCCTTTTCTTCCTCCTCCAGCTCATCAAGTCTTTCCTGCAGAGATTCAATTCTCTCCTCTATCTCTTCTGTCTCCAGCTCAAAATCTTCTAAAGCCTCGCTTAAATACGCCTCAATACCTTCAGCATCCTCTCTCAGACCGGCCAGATCCTCTTCAAATTCTTCAATAAACCCCTGAACTATGTAGGTCACTTCCTCAGCCTCTTCATCGGCCAGACCCTCCAGATCAGCCTCCATCTCCTCGGCTATTACCTCTTCAGCCAGACCAACAACTTCCTCCAGCTGTGCCCGAGAAAGCTCTTCGGCAGCTTCCATCTGCTCCATAACTTCCTGCAGACTGTCTTCTATCGTCGCCAAAAGACCGTCTATTATAACAGCCATCTCGTATCGATCAATGGTCTCCTCGCCTCTGTATTCGCCCTCCGGATAACCTTCAATGATGCCCAGCTCCAGCAGCTGAGTTACAGCCTGATAGGCCCAGTGATCCTCCTCCAAATCCTCCAGCTCCAGAGTTTCCTCCAGATCTGCATTCTCACCCTCAATATCATCTTCATTCTCTTCGGCTAAAATTTCGGTCGAAGCGGCGTTAAATGCCAGCGTAAAAATAAGTATGAATGCTATGATCGGCAGTATTTTCGACAGCTTGAATTTCATTTTATTCTCCTCCTGTGGTCTTGTCCTCTATCAATATTTCCTGACTGTCTCACCTGATTTTCTGTACTGTCTGCATTTTACGAATTTATTTATAACATATTGACCTTAATTACTTATTCTGCATTCGGCCGAAAGATTCCTTCCCGAACAGAGCGGTATTATACGGAGGGGGTCGGTAGGTTGAAAGTTGAACCTACCGACCCCCTCCTATTATCCTCTGCTATTACCGCGATCAATTCCGCCAACCAATCCCGAGCGCATCCGCGCCCCGCACCCTAAAAACGCGGAAAGGCCCCCGGCGCCGGGCCAATCGCTCTCCCGGCGGCCGGGGGCCTCCCGATCCGCTCTCTATTGGGACGGGGCCAGAGGATCGGACCCCATTGTGTTTTAGCTATTTAGCCGTTCCTTACCAGCTGTAGAGCTCGTGCTCGAGCCATACCTCAGTCTCAAGACGACTGTCTTCATCGCCATCAAATTCATCACCAACTATAGTACCATCATAACCGCCGTCTTCATCCAGCACATCTTCGTCATACATATAGTACCAGGTGTAGAATCCGAGCTCAGTGTCCTCGCTCAGGCTTCTCTCCATGCCGTGCTCGATGTAGTAATCCTCCTGATCGCTGAGAGCAGGATCGTCGCCTTGCCAGACTTCTGCATCGGTGTCCCAGTACTCAACCAAGAAGTAATGATCGAACCCGATCACGTCGTCAACGTCAACCTGAAATTGTACTGTCTGAGCTCCGTCCGATCCAATAGCATCAGGGTCAGCTTGCTGCAACATAGGAACTGTACCAGTGTAATCATGCCTGTGGTCGGTGGGCGTAGTGTCGCTGTATGCCCAGGAGCCAGCTTCGATGTTGGCGTAATCCAGATGGAAGGCATAGCGGGTATCCTCTAAGTCGTAGGATGCCCCTACTTCAAATGCATCATAGGTTTCATCATACAATTCTGTACCGGCTTCAACTACTTCCTCATCGTATGCATAGTAGGCTCCTCTTAAGTCCAGATTCTCAACAACATCTTCTACCTCAAAACTGGCCTCATAAGCGAGGAATTCCCATTCATCGTCATTATCTGATTCTAATCCATCATCTTCAAACACCACATCATCATCTGCCGTTACCTGTGCTCCGTCGCCGGCTTCGTAATCTACAACGTTAACGCCGTAGTCGAACATCTCGATCGAGCCCTCGAGACCGAGGTGGGCGGCCTTGCCGTCATCGTCCAGGAGCGCGTCCCTCTCGTTGTCGAAGAGGTAATCTACGTCGAGGCCCAGCGTCAGGTCGAGCTCCTCGGCGGCGTCGAATGTAGCCTCCAAGTGGCCCTCCCTAGCCTGATCGAAAACGTGCTCTCCGTAGGTAGTGAGATCGTCGTGGAAGGTCCTGAACTCGACGCCCGGTATGCCGTGCAGCTCCTCGCCGTAGGTGAGGTCCAGCACGTCGCCCTCGGACCAGGAGTCGGAGTCGTCGGGAGTCCATTCAACATACGCCTCGAAACCGTCCCTGATGTAGTGGGTGTGGTCGAAGGTGAGCGCGTAGTCGGTGCCGACGTTGACTGTCTCGGGCGAGAGCCTCTGTGCTATCGTGTCGATCTCCATGGTCAGAGCGCCCTCGTACGGCACGTCCTCCTCCTCGAGCTCTTCGACTCTTGCTTCAAAATTGGCCAACCATTTCCCTCGTCTTTCCGCGGACTCTAACTCCACTGTTTTGCCGGGGCTTTCGGCACTTTTCAAAAACAACCTCTGAAAAGGTTTCAAGCAAAAGTTCAAGACAAACCTGCCGGGACAAAGTTTTTCCAAAGAAAAATCACAGGAGAGACAATTCAAAGTAAAATCGACATGAATCGTAGCACAAACAAGCGTCGCAGCCCCAAAAGCGTGCAAAACAAAGGACTGCAATCACATTCTCCCTTCAATCCAGAAGACTTTCAACTTCGTCGGCATAGCCGTACCTGCGGAAGTACTCGACCAGAGCCGCCTCGACGATCTGGCGCTGGGAGACATTTCTGGCGGAGCTAAACTCCTCGATCAGTACGGACATCTTCCGGGACATGTAGATCGATTTGGTCAGAGAGTTCCCCGGAACCGCGTAGTGCGGAACCCTGCCTTGAGCTTTCTCCCGCTCCAAAAGATCCACCAGCTCCTCCCTGTGCTCAGCCAGTTCCCTGAGAAGCGGTAGATGTTCTAAAAGCTCTGAAGTCCCGGCACTCCCTTCGGCTTTGACCTCTTCCTTTTCTTCCAGGGACCCTGATCCTTTTTCCTCGCCGGTTCTCGCATCAGAATCTTCCGGCCTGTAGTTTCTGGCCTTTTCATCCCAGATGTAACCGCGCGATTCCATGAACTCCGGGATCTGCCTGTGATCGTCAAAGCCAACACTTCTGGCAATCTGCTTGGGCGGATGACCGGCCTCGAGCATGGCGATGATCAGATACTCCTTCGAGCCCGCCCCCTCCGGCACCGGCAGCCCACCGCGATCGATGCCCTTCGGGACGTACTCTCCTTCCGGCCTCTCGAAACCTTTCCGGCGGAGGAAAGTGTCCAGAGATTTCTTCGAGGCGTAGCCCTCTTTTTCGGCGACCTCACCTGCCGACATTCCCGATTTGAGCGCGGCCAGGATTCTGACCACTTTCCTGCTAAATTCGACTTCTTCTTCCGACATTGCCTTCCCTCCTCCCTAGATTGTCTCGACAGCTTTTTTCATCTCTTCCATCTCGCTGTGAAGGTAGATTGAGGTGGTGGCGATCTCCTCATGACCCAGCTGCTCCTTGATCGTGTAGATGTCCACACCCTGTTCCCTCATCCTCATGGCCGTGCTGTGGCGGATGCAGTGGGCGGTGATCTGCTTGTTTTCGATCCCGGCCTTCCGCACCGCCCGCTTCAGCCTGCGGTTGTAGTAGCTCTGGGAGAGCCCGCCGGAGAGAGGAGAGATGAAGACTCTCTCCGTACCCATCTCGGGCCTGGTTCCTTCGATGTAAGCAGCAAGCTCCTCCGCCAGCCGGGTGTTCATCGGCAGCCTCCTGTCCTTGTTGCCCTTGCCCTTCCTGATCTTGATCTCCCTGTTCTTGAAGTCCAGATCCCCAAGCTCCAGGCTCAGACACTCCCCGATCCGGGCGCCGGTGTTGTAGAGGAAGATCGTAACCTGCCGGATGAGCGGGTTGCCCATGGCCTCCAAAACCCCACCCATCTCCCGGTCGGTGAGGTAATCCCTCTGCTTCGATCTGGTTTTGGCAAGCCTCATCCCGCCGGTCAGTTCGCCCGTGATCCCTCGGGCGGATGTGTGCTCGAAAAATCCCCTCAGAATGTAGAGTATCTTGTTGCGATAGACCGGGGAGATGCCATCCCGGTCAAGGTGAGAGAAATAGTCTTCGACCGTGCCCTCCGCAAGCTCTTCAGCGTAGACCGGGCCGTTGAATTCGCCCTCGACCCAGAGCCGGAACCTTTTTAGCTCGTTTCCATAATCGCCGGTGGTCTTCTCCGAGTAGTTTCTTCCCTCCAGATCATCAAGGTACTCGCCAATGACGTCCTGCAGAAGCATGCAAGAACCCCCTTTCTTGAATTCCCGGAAACCACAAGAAGTTCTCCGGGCTTCCGCTTCCATAGGTATGATATCCGCTTGACCCTTCGGAAAAAACCCCCTTTGACCAAAAGTGGCGGCATCACCGGCACCGGCGGCAAGAACTTTCCGCCCTTTCCGCAATTTTCGCTCTGCTCTTCCCAGTTTGGCTACAGCGGCTGCTGTGGTTTCAGAGAAATTTTCTTGAAGCCAACTGAGCCAGTGCAGCCAGTCTCGGAAGAGATGTCGGTAACAGCTGGTGGGAAAAAGCGTGAGCTTTGGCCGCCAGCGACGCCGGTGCCGCCGTCCTGGGTAGGTGGGTGGGGAAACGCCCCGCGGTAGGAGAGAAGTCTCAGCCGCCGCGGGGCGGATCGCCGTCAGCTCCGGTCCCTGGTCGGGTAGAGCTTCTCGCTTTCGTCCCCGACCTTCTCCATGTCGTCCAAAAAGCCATCCTCTTCGCCATCCTGCTCCTGGGGGTCGTCACCGAAGTCCAGCTCGAACCTGTCCCCCGATCCCGAGCTCTCTTTGTCCTCTGCTTTTCTTTGCTCCTCCTCGTTGCGGAACGTCAGGATTTTTCCGTCGCTGCCCTTCCTGATGCTGTAGGTGATGCCGGCGTCCTCAAGGTTGCTTTTAACCTCCTTCAGCCTCTTGGAGAGCACGTTGGCAGCGCCGGGCCAGAGGTGGTCGTTGGTGTCGATCCTGTTTTCGGCGGCAGCCTTCTCCATCTCCTTCAGCATCTCCGAAACCATCCCGCTCTCTTCTTCTTGGCCCTCCATCAGTTTTCTCACGGCGGCGGCCACGGGGTGGGAGGAGACCACGGCCTCGTTGGTCTCGGACTGGTTTTCGCGGTAGGCGGCAAGGAACTCGTCCCCGCCCAGGCCCAGGGCCTCCGCCGCGGCGTAGCCCCAGCGGGCGAAGTCGGCCATCCTCCCCAGCTCCCCGGGCTCTACCTCGTGGTAGAGCTCCATGGCCCCGGAGAGAGCGGTGAGGGCGCCGCCGACGATGGTCGGCCTGGCCTTTTCGAACTCCTCCCAGAGTTTGGACTCCTCCCGGAACTCGCCGTCGCCGAGCCGCTCCAGCTCGAAGATAAGCGACCTGTCCAAAAGATCCGGCTCCGTCGTCACCATGTTGATCCCGTTCAAGGCCACGCAGCGCTGGAACTCGATCACCTTGTCGTCGGCGTCGGTGTAGAGCTTCCTCAGGCTGATGGCGCCGCCGGTGGAGGCCTGGCAGAGCAGGTTGCTCTTGCTCTTCGAGAGCTTCTCCATGTTGTCGAAGGAGGTGAGGTAGTTGTTGGTGAGCGCCACCACCAGGTCCCTGCGCCCGTTGGGCATGGTTAAAAGCTCCTGCCCCGCGGGGTCTACCACCTTCCGGGTCACCCTGAGCAGCGTGCTCTTGGCCGAGCCCTTGGCCCCGTGTAGGACCAGCACCGGGTGCGGTATCCCCGGCACCAGGCAGGTGACCAGGTAGACCTGGTAGAGCAGCCTGTCGTCCTCATCCTGGAGGTTGACGAAGTCCAGCACCCGGGAGAGGTCGCCCGGGAACTCCGGCTCGGCCTGCTCCTCCATGGTTCCGCTCCTGACGAAGACGGCCGGCGGCCTCTCGTCGATCTCCGGCCCGTCGGGCGTGATTTTGACTGCCTTCCAGTCCTCGTCGCCGAGGTCGTAGTAGAAGGAGCCGTCCCCGGCTTCGGCGACGCGGCGGCAGAAGCTGCGCTCCTCTGCGCCGAACTCCGCCTGGGACTCCAGCACCTGCACCGCCTGCCTCTGGGCTTTTTTGCCGGGCGAGGACCTCTCCTCGTCGTAGTACATCTTGACCAGCCATTTTCCGAAGCGCTCCCCGTCGACCCTCAGCACCTCGCGGTGGCCCTCGATCTCTACCACGGCGTAGGTGTCTCCGACCTCGTCCTGGTAGATCTCGGCGCCGGAGGCCAGGCGGATCAGCTTGTCGGCCTGCTTCTCTTCCCCTTCCTCGGCCGGGATGTCAGGTCCGCTCTCGAACCCGACCTCTTCCTTCAGGGACTCCCAGTCCTCTTCCGAGCAACTGTCGTGGTGGCAACCGGCGGCTATCGCCCCGCTCTCGAACCTCACGATGTAGGCGGAGTTGTCGGTGTGGGAGCTATCCCAGGGGCACTCCGACAGGACGAACTTCTCCCCGCCGTTCCAGGGGGCGCTTTTGGCCACCTCCAGGCCGTGCTCGTCGATCCACTCCTCGATCTCGAACCCGCCCCCGGACCGGCGGTTTTTCGGCTTCCCGCCGCCGTCCGGGAGTATCTCCGCGATCCCTTCCAGCTCTTCGCGGGAGAGAACGCCGGGCTTTTCCGGCGCCTCTATCAGGCCCGATCTCCGGTGCGGCCTCTCCTCCGTGCTGTCGCCCTTGGGGTTCAGGGTGCCATAGAGCCTGGTGAGGTGGGCTGCACCGGCTGTCGAGCTGTCAACCTTAACCTCCCCTGTGGAGAACCTGAGGTCCAGCGCCCCGAGCGCCTTCTTGACCAGCTCCTTTGTGGCGGAATCACAGGGCAGGTCCACCCGGTAGAGCAGGTGGGCGCCGTTGCCGCTCGTGGCCAGCGCCGGGCTGGGCCAGCCCTCTCCCCCCAGCGTTTCGGCCATTTCCCGCGCCCTCTCCAGGGCCTTTTCGCGCTCCCCGTCGGTGGCCGAGATCCCCGATGGCCTCACGGGATCGAGGTCTACCAGAAGCCACTTCCTCCGCTCGATGTCGCCCGAGGACGTGGTGCTCTGGGCGTGGTGTTCCAGCCTGTTCTCCGCCCGGGCCAGAAGCTCCCCGGCGACCGGGTTGAGCGTCAGGTAGATCGGGTGCTCCCCGTCGTAATCCCCCACCGCCCGAGCCAGCGCCCGGGGATCGTCGAAGTAGCCGGAGACAGTTCCCAGCTTGCCGGCGTTCGGTATCCTGACCTCTACAACCTCTTCTTTGTCCTTCAGGTAGCGCACTGCTCTAACGACCTCTCCTGCATCGTAACCCTCTGCTTCGATCTTTTCCATCTTTAACCATCTCCTTTCTATTGGTTTTGTGGTGCCCCGCGGTGTGACCCGCGGGGCTTTTTACTTTACTGAATTCCGCTGCCGCTCCGGGCGTCTTCGTCGTCATCCTCCCGCTTCTTGACACTGACCACCTTGTTGTACTTCTCTCCGTTCCTCTTCTCGTCGATCTCGATGATGACCCTGACTTTAGTGCCTTCGAGGTCGTCCAGGTCCAGGTCTTCCCCCTCTTCGGGCATCTCCCCGAGCCCCTTGAGGACCGAGCGCAGCTTGGATCTTGGACGGAAGTTTTCCGAAGGATAGTCCATCACTGTCCCCGAGTTGCCGTTTTTGTCCGAAAGTTCGTACTCCATGTCCAAAGCGTCCCTCTTGCCCGAGTCGTGGAAATCGCTGGGATATTCGCTCTTCTTCACGCTGACCAACTCTCCAGTGTAGACTCCTGGCGGCAGGATGCCATCGTCCGACTTCGGTCTTCTGATGGTTCTTGACATGTTAGATCGCCTCCAGTTTGAGTTTTTTGGTTTCGCTCCTCTCCCCCCTTCTCCCGCGAGTGGCGGCACCGGCGTCGCCGGCGGCAGAGAACACTTTTCTTTCTTCTCTCCCCGCAGCCACCGGAGCCGGCGCAGCCAGTCTGGGAGGGCCGGGTGGGAAAGGGCAACGCTTCGCCGGCTTTTTAACGGCCCCCTGCCGGCGCGGCGCTTTCTCCAGCGCCCTCGGGGCCGCCCCCGTTTATCTTCCGGGGGTTTGGTCTGTATTCCGCTTTCAAGGTCCTTTGCCAAGTCAGCCTGTCCCGTCTCTGACTTGTCACTATCTATTCTAAATTATCCCGAGCGAAAAGTATACGACATCGCCCCCGCACCGATGTCGTAGCCCGGAACGCCGGCAGGAACGCCCTCAGCCAGTTCTTAGCTCGCCAAGCGACCCGGGAGAACAGCGGCCGGGCGGGCTCTTCTTGCCCTGCCAAGAGAGGATTACCCGGTGCGACACGGACCCCGGGCCAATGTCGCAAAAAATCCCCCTCAAACAGAAAAAAGCCCCGGCGGTTGCCCGCCGGGGCCGGAAATCCCTGAACTTTTATGTAGATTTCGGACGTTCTAAGACTTCAAGTAATCTTCGTTGACCTCTTTCAGACGTTCTACGAGGGCAAGAAGTTCTCCCCTCTCGGGGGGGTCCCCCGATTTTTCCGGTAAACTTTTCGCAATCTTTTTAAAATCCCCACCTTGCTTCAGGGAAAATCCAAATCTCTCTTCAAACTCCTCCAGTAACTCGCTCAAGTCGCCTCTTTTGTTTTCGCGGTAATCCAAGTTCCTCGATGGACCCAATATATATGGTCCAAGTTTCAACTTTAAAGGATCCCTGCGATTTTTGGAACGGTGGTGTCTCACACGCTTTGCCGTGATGCCGCCGATCCAACTGACCTTCTCCACCAGTTTTTCCGGATCGGAGTCCGGGTCCAGGCTCTGGAAAAGCTGACCTTGGAGCTCCTCCCTGAACTTTTCCGCCTCAAAGCTCATTTTTGCTTTTAACTTCTCTTTTTCATGCTTTTTTTCGTCTATCTCTCGCGAAAGCTTCTCCTCCCTTTCCCTGCTAATATCCTCCCGGTTCCTTTCATGCATTTTCTCCTCAATTTCCTTGCGAAGCTTCCTCAGCTTTTCTCTTCTCTCCTCGTGTTTCTTAGGAGAACAGACATGGTCGGCTGCCGCCAGTAGCCTCTTCACGTCCTCCTTCTGGACCTCGGAGAGCTCGTAATTCCCAGCATCATTCTTGAGACTTTCGCGGTCGATGCCGGCATCAATCAGTCGCCTATTCAGCTGCCGCTCCTTCCTCCTTATGTATTTTCTCTCTTCAAGGGGGGCGAGCTCCTCGTGGTCGAAGGGGGAGTCAAGCCCCTGGTCAACCAGCCAGCCCTCAAAATTATCTTTGTCGCTCTCTTCCTCCAGCTGCTGGATCTTCTTTATGAGCTGTTCCATTCTCAGCTCCTTAATCGCTTCCCTCAACGAGTACATCCTCTCTTCCTTTTCTGGCAAACTCTGACACCTCCCCAATCCCACAAGATGGTAGTCTCCTGTTGAATATTGTATCACATTTGATACATCGGGGAAAGGTCCCCGAACACCACGGATGGCGGCATCGCCTGCACCAGCGGCAAGAGCCGGGAAAACCACAAGGGTTGGCCGCCACCGTCGCCAGTGCCACCACTCTGACAAGTGCGGTGGAATGCTCCCCTCAAGCCCCGCGTGTGGCTGCAGGGGCGGCGCCGGTTGCAGGCAGGTTGGAAATGCCAGAGCCGGTGAGAAAAGAAAAACGCAAAAACTCCTCTTCGATCCGAAGCCAAAAAAAAAAGCAGGGGGGAACCCCTGCGAGACGGATCCTCCCCAAGGCGGGAAGTAATCTTCACTCCGGTCTCTCCGCCTTCACGTCGGAGATGTCGCTCCCGCACTCGGGGCAAACCCAGTCCTCCCCTGTCCCATCGGCCGAGAAGCTTTCCGCTCCGCACTGCGGGCAGGCTTTCTTCAGCATCGGATCCCTCCTCTTTGGTGTGATCTATTTGAACTTCTCCGGTATTTTAGCCCAAATCTCGTCGAAGGAAATGTCGTGCTCCTCAGAAACCTTCTCCGCCGCCTCGAAGGTGGTAAGCCCCAGGATCAGGATCAGCTTGACCACCAGGTACACGAGCTCGGGGTGCTTCACCATTTAGACACCCCCTCTCCAGCGCTCTGAGATCTCCCTCAAGCATCTCTTCGGTGCTGCGCCTCAGGTTCTCCTCCGCCGCCAGCAGAAGCTTCTCTTCCTTAAGGAACTCCCCAGCGGCGGCGCTCACACGTGCTCTCCCCTCTCGAGCTTCTCCCTAAGTTTAGAGATGGGCAGGGGATCGAAGAACCTGTCGCGCTCTACCCCCAGCCCCAGAGCGCCCGAAGCCTTTTCCAGCTCCGCCAGGGAGAACGTGCCGTACTCCAGGAACTGGCCGTCTACAAGC
Source organism: Halarsenatibacter silvermanii (assembly GCF_900103135.1). NCBI lineage: Bacteria > Bacillati > Bacillota > Clostridia > Halanaerobiales > Halarsenatibacteraceae > Halarsenatibacter > Halarsenatibacter silvermanii. Next base: position 15,557 of record NZ_FNGO01000002.1, read on the forward strand.
CCCAGGAAGATCTCCCTCTCGGGGTCGAACGCCGTGGCGTACCACGACCAGCCGCTCGTGGGGTGGAAGAACTTTGCCAGCGCTTTGGGATCGTCTTCTTCCCGAATTTCCTCAGGAGTCGGCAGCCTTTCTCTCATCTCACCCGTCAGGAGCTGCAATCTCTCCCACCTCCCTAAGTCTTCCCCTGTTCTCCGCCAGCCAGTCCTCGTCGAGCAGGTCCGGCGGCGGGCAGAAGGCCAATAGTTCGCCGGGCGTTTCCAGGTCGCCCTGGCCCGGGTAGCAGGGGCTAGTCTGGGCGCAGCTCAAGACGAACCTGCTCTTTACCACCTGCAGCGTCTGTCTTTCCGGCCTTGCGATTAGCGCGTAATCTGTATCCTCCCTGGGTCTGTAGCCTCCGTCTGCAGGTTCCCAGCCTCCATAGAGCCTGGGACCTTTGCCTATCCGGCAGCCCGAGTGTGCCTCCTTGGAGCAGCTTTTCGCGTGCTCAACCCAGGCTAAGTCGATGCGGTCCTCGGTCCAGAGCCAGGGGACGTACCTTTTGTGGATCACGCCGGTTCTGAACCCGCTCTTCAAGTCTTTTCCCATTCACATCAGCTCCTTTTTTTACATGCAAAAATCCCCAGCCGCTAAAAGTTGGGCTGAGGTTTGCTTGAAGTCCTTTTGCGTTTTCTCTTTCCTCTGAGGATCCCTGTTTTGCCTCCTCTCTCGGTAATATTCCGGATCTCTCAAGTCCTGCAGTCTCGCGTGTATCTGGCCCGAAGTTCAGAAGGGCACATCGCCCGGGGCTTCTTCCCCCAGGCTCTTAGCGTCCAAAAGGGCCCTCTCCTCAAGCCAGCTCTCGGTTTTCTCATCCGGCGCGTCGCCGGTGAGGAAGACGGTGAGGCAGTTGTCGTTGTCGACAACGTAGGCCAGGCGGAAGAATTTCTTTCCCCCGTAGGATTCGTGTTCCTCGACAAATTCGGCGGAGTTCTCCGAGAGCCTTCTCCCCGGGTCCAATCCCAGCTCCCCGGTCACAAGGCAGCCACCGGAGTCGAAGTCCTCGCCCGTCAGCAGCGCCATCGGGCCCCCCGTCCCCCACCAGAGGTCGAAGTCCTCAAGGTTTTCTTCGCCGCCGTGGGTCTCGTGCATGCTCTCGAGCAGGCCGCGCATCTGGCTTAGCATCTCCCCGGGCAGGTCCTCCTTCTCTTCCAGCTCTTCCAGATCCCCGATCGTTCTGATCCATTTCATTTCCCCTTCACCTCCCGTTGGTTTCCCGCAAAAACGCAGAAAAGGCCCGACCGCTCTGACCGCAGTCTGAAAGCTGCGGAAAGCGGTCGGGCCTCTGTGTTGCACGCTTTGGTCTTTCTCTTCGGTTCCACAATTCTCCCCCACGGACGGCGGCACCGGCGTAGATGGCGGCAGGAGCTCCGCTTTTTCTCTACCGAGCGTGGCTGCACTGGCTCAGTTTGCTGCACGAACAATTTTCTGCAGGCGGAGCAGCCGCTGCAGCCAATGCAACCACACTGGGGAGAGAGGAGAAAAGGGTAGGATTGCAGAAAGAAGGGCGAGAGTCCCTGCAGCCGGTGCAGCCGATGCCGCCACTCTCGGTGCTGGGGGAAAGCCTTCGTGCAGCGTCCCCCGGGCTTTGCCGCCGGTGCCGGCGCTTTCGCCATGCTGGGCGGAAGGAGGAGCTCAGCTCCTGAGCCCTTTGAGCGCCTCCTCCAGATCGGCGTCGGCCACGTGCGTGTAGATCATGGTAGAGGATAGCCTGGCGTGGCCCAGCGCCTTCTGGACCATGCGCACGTTGCCCGTCTCGTTCAGGAGATCGGTGGCGAAGGTGTGCCTCAGGGTGTGCGGCGTCACCCGCTTCTCGATCCCGGCCTTCTCCGCGTACCTCTTCACCATCTCCTGGGCGTAGCGGTTGTCGAGCGGGTTGCCCAGCGCGCCGCCGGACATGGCCGTGAAGGCGTGCTCTAGCTCCCTCCCGGCCTCCTCTGTCTGCCGCTGGCGCCAGGAGCGGAGGGCATCCAGCGCGCCGTCGCCGCACCAGAGCATCCTGTCCTTGCCGCCCTTGCCCTCCCGCACTTCGATCCTGCCGGTCCTCAGGTCGACTCTTTTCCACTTAAGCCCCGTAGTCTCCGAGAGCCTGAGCCCGGCGCCCAGCATGAGCCTTAAAAGCGCCAGGTTCCTCTCGCCCGTGGGCCAGCGGGGGTTCGGCTGCTCCAGGAGTGCCTCCTGCTCCTCCCCCGTGAGCACGTTCGGCAGCTTCTTCGGTCTGATCTCGCATCACCTCCGGAACCTCGTTTTTCTGGGCTTTCGCCCCAGAGCTCGCTTTTCTTGGCTTTTCCGAGCGCATCTTCGTACCTTCTGTCCTTACGGGCGCGTACCCGCCAATCCCGAGCGCATCCGCGCCCCGGCCCCTAAAAACGCGGAAAGGCCCCCGGCGCCGGGCACAACGCTCTCCCGGCGGCCGGGGGCCTACCGATCCGCTCTCTATCCGAACGAGGCCAGAGTATCGGGCCCCATTGTGTCTTCAGCTAATTAGCCGTTCCTTACCAGCTGTAGAGCTCGTGCTCGAGATAGAGCTCAAAGTCTATTACACTGTCTTCCTCGGCATTAGGAGCAGCCGCAAGATCAAATTCACCTTCGTCATCAAGTATATCCTCATCGTACTGATAACTCCAAAGAGTCATTTCGAGTACCGTGTCCTCACCGATGTCCCTCTCAGCAAACCATTCTAGAAGCATGTCATCAGTGCTGTCACCTGTAGGTGACACGTCACCATCGGTGTCCCAGTACTCGACCAGGAAGGTGTGATCAAAACCGGCAATGTCCTCCACGCCGAGCTCGCCGTATATCTTCTCGGCGCCATCGCCGTCAACATAACCGTCCTGCAGGGCGCCGTAAGGATGGTCGGTGGGAGTCTCGTCGGAAAACGCCCAGAAACCGGCCTCTACGTTGGCATAGCCTAATCCGACGTCGAACCTGGTGTCCTCTATGTCGTAGGCCAGGTTAGCCTCGAAACCGTCGTAATCTTCGTCATAATCACCATCATGTTCATCATCATAAGCGTAATAGGCAACGTCGAAGTCGAAGTTCTCCACTACGTCTTCAACGCCGACATTTACCTCGTAGGCCAAGAAGTCATACTCATCTTCATCTAAGAGAAATTCGCTGCTATCTTCAGCGCCCTCTCCGTCGACGACGTCGACGCCGTAGTCAACAATGTCTACAGAACCCTCAAGTCCGAGGTGGGCCATGCGGCCGTACTGCTCGTCGTGGAGTCCATCATCCAGTTCGTTCTGGAAGACGTAGTCCACGTCGAGACCCAGCGACACGTCTAGCTCGTCGGCGGCGTCCAGGGTGGCCTCGAGATGGGCGTCCCTGTGCAGGTCGAGCACCTGCGCGCCGTAGGATTCTATGCTGTCGTGGAATGCCCTGAACTGTACTCCGGGTATCCCGTGCAGCTCCTCGCTGAAGGTGAGGTCCAGCACGTCGCCCTCGGCGAAGCCAGTGTGGTCCGTGCTATCGGGAGTCCACTCTACGTACGCCTCGAAACCGTCGGTGATATAGTGAGTATGGTCGAAGGTGAGCGTGAAGTCGGTCCCTTGACTGGTGGTCTCGGGAGAGAGCCTCTGAACTATAGTATCGAGCTCCATGGTCAGAGCGCCCTCGTACTGCTCGTCCTCCTCCTCGAGCTCTTCGACTCTTGCTTCTAAGCTGTCAAGAGTCTCATAGATGCCTTCGGTTTCGGCCCAAAGAGCATCGGTTTCAGTTTCCAGAGTATATTCGAGTGCGCCGATCTCTGCTTCCATCTCGTCGAGCTCTTCTTCAAATTCAGCAGTCAGAGCGGCAACTATTTCAGTTACCTCTTCAGCCTGCTGTTCGGTGAGCCCTTCGTCTGCAGCGGGCATCTCTTCGGCGATCATTTCCTGTACTATTTCAGTGACGTCTGCTGCCTGAGCGGCGGTAAGGCCGTCTTCGAGATCAGCAACGTCTGCTTCCAGAGCTGCGATATCTTCGTTGATGTTATCCAGAGCTCTGCCAACCATCATTGCCATTTCGTAACGGGTCATGGTCTGTTCGCCTTTGAACTCGCCATCCGGATAACCTTCTACGACACCGGCGGCAACTAACTGTTCAACTGCTTCATATGCCCAGTGATCTTCGTCTACATCTTCCATCTGGGCCTGAACTGCAGGAGCAGCTACTGCCAGTACCAGTACCAGAGCAATTGCTACTGTTAACTTTCTCATTAATTAAATCCCCCTTGATTCGATTAAATTAGTCTTTTATTAGATTTGATCGTTTGAATGTATTCTACCCGGCTGCTCATCTACCAGTTGGGGAAGGCTGGAGATGAGTTTCCTCGTTTCCTCATCGCATACTTCCCCTGCTTCTAAGCGAGCAGCCTAATAGAACCTATCATCTCAGTTACCTCCGCAGCTTCGGGGGTTCACCTCCTTTCCGCCGCAGTTTAGGTTTGAGATGATAAGAATTTTGTCATTGTCATACTGCACCCACTGGCACAGTTCGAACAAATTATCCTTCTCGCTCGCAAATTATGTAGCTACCTTTTCAAGCTCTACACTATTAGTATTATAGCATCGCTGAATAATTCCTGCAACTCCGCTCAAATTTATCCTATTTTTCGGAATTTACCGAATCTATTTTTCCATTCAGATTTCAACATTAATTATAACACAGGAATCGAAATTTGTTAAGGGTGGATTTTATAAAGCTGACACTATTCATTCTCGAGAAATCTGCGGCCCAAAATCACAGCCGCATAATCATCCAGCGGGCGGGAAGTTCTCCAGCCGATAAACCGGGATATAAACTGCAAAAAAAAGCCGCCTTCCTCTTTAAAATATAGCTTTTGAGCCTCTCGGGTGCTGTTTTTTTCCTCCACAAAATGCAGCTCGATGTCTTCCGAAAGTCCCGGCAAAAGCTCCTCGGCCAAGCGCCGGGAGCCGGTGCCGCTGCCAATGACCAGATGCCGGGGATGATATTCTTCCACCAGTTTCCCGGTGCCGGCTGCTGCCTCATCCCGGGAAATGATGGTCATCTCGCAGACCTCTCCCTTTCCGGTTAAAACGGCAGCTCCCACCTTCTCCCGGCCGGGATCGAGCGCAATAATGTCAGACATCCTCTTCATCTCCGGAAAATTCTATCCGGGCGGCCTCTTCCTCTCCCGAAGCCGCCTCGATGGAAAAGGTAATGTTATCGCTCAAACGATCACTGCGCCAGATCTCCTCGCTGGCTTCAACTTTGACGCTTACCTCTCCTTCATACTCCTGTATATCGCTGACCAGCTGATAGAAGTTGACAAAATCCAGGCTGCCGACGGTGCCGTCGATATTCTGCAGAATTCCCTCCTGGGAAGCATGATAATTCACCTCGGCCAGGAGCTCTCTCAATTCATCATCTATCTCGGAGGTGCTGCTGTCGGCATCTATGGTCCGATCGGCTATGCTTTCTCCTTCATCGTAGACCACAAAATTCCTGTTAAGATGCAGATCAGCCCGCAGTTTATCATGCCGGGGCACATTGACCCGGGCCGCCAGACTGATTATCATCCGCTCGCCCCGCTCTAAATTATAGAGCAGCTGGGCGGCATGCAGAATATCCTCGGTCTGCAGATGCAGCGCCATACCGGTATCGTCATCGAGCTCGATCGGCCGTTCGGAAGCAGCCGCATTGGCCTGGGCCAAAAAGTCATTGATATCGGCTATAATCTCGTCCTCACTGCGCCCGCCCTCTATCACAGCGGAATAGATTATCTCACCGCGGCGGAAGACGATATCCTCATCCCGGAAATAGGCCAGCTGATCCCGGGCCTCGTCCAGTTCCTCGCTCACTGCGGCCAGCTCTTCGTTCAGCTCCTCGATTCTATTCTCCAGCTCGTAGCGCTCGCCGCTCAAATCATCGACCATCACCTGCAGCTCATCCCGTTCGTCTCTCAATTCATCGAGCCGACCCTGCAGTTCATCGCGCTGTTCTTCCATCTCTTCGACCTCCGCAGTCCGGCGCTCAAGCTCGGTATCGAGCTGCTCGAGCCGCTCCATGACCTCGTTGATGTTGAAAAGCGCCTGCCGCAGTCCGGAATAGACCGAGAGCAGAATTACCACCGACAGGGTGGCGATGACCATCCCGGTCACCACCGTAATGATGATCGAGGAATAGCGGGGCCTGAGCCCGAAAATGGATATGCGTTTTTTGCCGATCTTCATGCCGAGCTGATCGCCGATGTAAGCGATCATACCCGACAGCAAAATCAGCATTATCACCAGCACAAAAGCATACATATCAATCACCTACTTTCTGGCTCTGTAAAGCATGATCAGCCCCAGGAAAAGAAAGATCAGATTCTGCCACCAGGCTCCCAGCCAGGGCGGCAGAGTTCCCTGGCTTCCCAGGGCATCGCCCAGCGTCATCATGCCGTAATATATGAAGATGATGATCACGCTCAAGCCCATACCGGTGGCCGAGCTCCCGCCGCGGTGCTGCCTTAAGCCCAGCGGGGCGGCCATAAGCGTAAAGATAAAGCTGGCAAAGGGAATGGCAAAATTTTGATGCCAGAGCACCCTCTCCTCTAAAGCCTCATCCCCCTGAGCTCTGAGCGCCTCGATATGAGCGGCTAGCTCGCGCTGGTTCATCTCGTCCGGATCTCTATCCAGCTCGGCCATGGCCTCAGGATCGCCGATATCAGCCTTAATCACGTATTCATCAAAATCCAGCTGAGGAATCCTCTCGCCCGGCCGCAGCTCAAACATGCGGCCCCTGTGAAAATGCCAGTCCTCATTCCGCCAGATAGCGCTTTCAGCCTCGATTAAAGAGTGCGGACGTCCTTCCTGAAATTCCTGCAGAATCACACCCGTCATCTCGCCGGTATCGGCGTTAAAATAGCTGGCATAGAGAACGAAGTCCGGGCCGTCGTGATCGGGATCCAGCGGCGTCAGAAAAAAATCGCTCTGGCTTCTCGGCAGCTCCTCTCCCGTTTCGATTCTGTGCACATGCCGGGCATAGCGATAATTGGCCCGGGGCACCACGTATTCATTGATGGCGATTGCCCCCAGACTGGCCGTGAGTCCTATGAGCAGGGCCGGCACCACCAGCCGGGTGATGCTAAAACCTCCGGCCCTCAGCGCTATAATCTCGTTATCGCCGGTAAGCCGGCTGTAACCTAATATGGTGGAAAGAAGAGCCGCCATGGGAAATGTATAGACGATAATCTGAGGTAGCGACAGCATAAAGAGTTCGATAAGCCGCAGAAAACCGATATCCCAGCTGGCGTAAAGATCGGCCAGCCGAAAGAGAATATCGGTTCCCACAAAGATGGCGGTAAAGGCTGTCACCCCGAATATAAAGGGCTTTATCAGTTCCAGCAGTATATAGCGAAAGTAAATCTTCATAAACGCACCTCTCAACTTTATTATACCATATCGAAATCCATATCTTAAATCATCCGCCGCCGACAATTCCCCGCAGCTTACATCTTAAATCTCTCGCCCAGATAGAATTCGCGGGCCTCTTTGCTGTCGGCCACCTCATCGGCCGAGCCCGAGAGCAAAATCTCGCCCTCGTGCATGATATAGGCTCTATCGGTGGTATCGAGAGTTTCCCGCACGCTGTGATCGGTCACCAAAACGCCCAGCCCCTTCTCCTTGAGATACTGGATTATGTCCTGTATCTCATTGACCGCGATCGGGTCGACTCCAGAAAAAGGCTCATCCAGCAGGATAAAAGAGGGGTCGGTGGTCAGAGCCCGGGCAATTTCGACCCGGCGCCTTTCGCCGCCGGAAAGCTGATAGCCCTGACGGCCGGCTATCCGCTCGATGCTGAACTCCTCCAGCAGCTCATCGGCTCTTTTTTTCCTCTCCTCTTCGCTCATATCCTGACCCTCGAGAATGGTCAATAAATTTTTGCGCACACTCATTTTGCGGAAAACCGAAGCTTCCTGGGCCAGATAACCGATGCCCTGGCGGGCTCTTTTATACATCGGCAGCCTGGTGATATCCTCCTCATCGAGAAAGATACGGCCGCTGTCGGGACTTATCTGTCCTACTATCATATAAAAGGTAGTGGTTTTGCCAGCCCCATTCGGCCCCAGAAGACCGACTATCTCGCCTCTATTGACCTCGAGATCCACTTCATCAACCGCGCGCAGACTGCCGTAGGTTTTGACCACGCTGTCAGTTCTGAGCGTCATTCTGCTCTTCGCCTCCGTTTTCTTCGTCTCCGTTTTCCTCTTCGTTCACACCGGATTCTTCCTCATCGAGCATGCGCACCCGGGCCTGGCCCAGAAGGTCGACTTTTTCCTCCGCTAAATCCACCTCAACTTCATCAGCCTCGAATTCATCCCGGGCCCGGGTTCCTTCAACGCCGCCGTAAAGATAGGCCATGTTCTCACCCATCATGTATTCGATCTCCTCAGCCTCCGCATAAAGATCGATATATTCCAGATCGGGATCGCCGGTAAAAACAGCCCGTTCCTCATCGATATAATAGATCATATGCCGGGAGGAGACGAAAAGTTCGGCCGAGTCGAATTCCACATTTTCGCGAAAAATGACCTCGCCGGTAAGCGAATTAAGATCGGCCTCGGCCCCGGTCACTTCCAGCCCCTCGCTGTAAAGACGGGCATTACCCCGGGCCTCGATCAGATATTCACCCTCCTCCAGAGTGGTTATATAAATTTCATCGCCCTCCAGATCGCGGTAGGTCTGAGCAGAGATCGGGCCAGAACCGGCCGCCACCAAAACAAAAATTGTCAGTATCGTCAGCGCAAAAACCAGCGAAAATTTAGTTTTCATTTTCTTTTTCCTCCTCATCCAGCCAGCGGACGCGGGCGGGCTCATCCTCATCCCCGTAAAGTCTTATGCTTTCCAGGTCGCCGGGGGCGGTAAAACCCTGGCCGTAAGCGATAAAATCGGGCCCAAATATCTCTGTCGGCCTCTCCGAGCTGATCACATCATCCCGCTGCCGCCAGACCGCATCGTGAGTTTCAAAGCGCAGCCTTTCGGAGAGAATGGTGCTGGGACCGGGAATAATGAGCTCGCCGGCCGGAATATCGTAACGGCCAAACTCGCCTTCCATGGTATAATCCGGTTCTCGTTCGGGTTCAAAATCTTCATCTGCGGGCGGTTCCTCCTCCGGATCGCTGAAGGCGGAAACGAAAACGGGCTCGAAGGTAACCTCCTGAAGCTCCTGCCGGCGCACAGCCTGCTCCGATTCGACCAGATAATGGGTATCCCCATCGTCGCTGTAAAGCGTTAAAAGTCCATCGCGGATGGCCTCGCCGGGCTCCTCGATCAGCTCCTCGGCTTCTCGCTCCCGATCTATCTCCTCATCCAGATCCGGGTCTACTTCTTCCGGCTGATCGGGATCGGTACAGCCGGTTAAAGCCGTCATCAGGAGCAGAAAAGTCAGCGATATTATCAAAATCCGAAAAATTTTTCCGGACAGAGCTGACAGCACATTTATCATTCCTCTCCGGTGAAGGAGGCAGGAAATCCGCCCGTCTTTATGACCAGTTCGGCCGCTCTCTCAGCGGCCCCGGGCGATCCTACCTTCTCTCTAACCTCCCGGTAGCCCTGCTGCTGGGCAAAGTTGGCCTGATCATCCAGCAGCAGCTTTCCGGCCCTTTCATATATTGTATCATCGCTGACCTCTTTTTGCACCAGCTCGGGCACAACCTCGCGTCCGAGAATGATGTTCGGCAGGCTCACGTGATCGGTGCGCAGCAAAATCCGGGCCGCCGCCGCTGTGATCCGATCAGCCCGATAAACGACCAGCTGAGGACATCCTATCAGAGCCGCCTCCAGTGTGGCGGTGCCTGAGGAGATAATGCCCAGATCGGCAGCCCCCATCACCCGGCGGGTATGACCGGCGATTATCTCCACCTCGTCGGTGAGAGAGTCATTCAATCTTTCCCGGACCAGATTGCTGTCCTCGGAGCGAACAGCCACCACCGGCCGCAGATAATGATCATCCTGAAGTCTGCGGGCGGCTGCCAGCATCGGCTCCAGCAGGCTGTCTATCTCTCTTTTTCGGGAACCGGGCAGAAGAGCCAGAACTTTCTCGCCGGATTTAAGCCGGGGCCGTCCTTTATTTTTGATGACCTCCTCCAGCTGATCCCGGCAGCGGCGGTGATCATAGGCAGAAGTAATCTCATCCCGCAGAGGATGACCCACGTATTCCACATCGGCCCCAACTTTTTTATAGACCTCGTACTCCTGCGGAAATATAGCAGCCACTTTGACCTGCTGACGGGCCAGCCAACGGGCCCGCCACCGTCCCCAGCTCCAGGCGGAGGGAGGGATATAATGGACGGCCGGAATATCTCTCCGGCGCAGCCCCCGGGCTAGATACATATTAAAGCCGGAATAATCGACCAATAAAGCCGCCCGGGGTTCATTTTCTTCGGCCGCTTGCAAAAGCCTGTGAGCCCGGCTCAAATGGCCGGGCAGACCGGCAATAGCCCCGGCCAGGCCGAAGCTATTTTCGCCTTCGGTCTTCACCACCTGCTTCTGCCCCAGGCGGGCTAACTCTCTGCCGCCCATCCCGCTTATCCGCAGCGGCGAAACTCTGTTCCTTATTTTTTTTGCCACCCGGGCCGCATGCATATCGCCGGAGGGCTCACCGGCCACTATCATCAGTTCCTGCACCTAATCGATATCCTCCTTTCTCCGGGACTGCACAGCTATGCCGCTCTTTTCAGCTTTCCTGAGGAATTCTTCCTTTTCTATAATCATCACGCCGCCGGCCTCGATCACCAGCCCGGCCGCCTCAATTTCGGCCAGAAGCTCTATCGTTTTGGGTCCGACGGCCGGGATATCGAGGCGATCATCCTGCTCGGGGCGGGCTGCTTTGGCCATAATCGCTCCCGCTCCCCCCAGCCGGCCGGCTCTCTTGATGGTCTTATCGGTGCCTTCAGCCGCTTCCACAGCCAGCACGGCTCCATCCCTGAGCAAAACCGTCTGACCTATTTCCAGGCCGGCCATCCTTTGAGCCAGTTCCATCCCCCGGGCAAAATCCTTCTCCAGGCCTTCATGCTGACTCTCATCCCCGGCCAAAAGACCGATCTTTGGCCTTTCAAAATCCATATATAAATCCTGAGGCAGAAGCCTATAACCGTAATCCTCCAGCTTTCCGGCTATACCCTCCAGGATGGTTTCATCCTCGTAATCGGGCAGACCGGCTAAAAGCAGCTGCATTTCCTCGTCGAGTTCTATATCCTCATATAATCTTTCTTTATAAACTTTGCCCAGCATAATTACATCTTCTATATTGTCCTCGTCCATCAAATCCAGCAGATCTCCCAGTCTGCCCAGTTCTATATCGCGCACTCTCTCGGCTTTTTCCAGGGGCGGAGTTGCCTCCTGATGAATGCGGTAGGCTACCACCTCTAGTCCTGCCTTTTGGGCGCGCTCAAGCCAGATCTCCGGCAGTTTATCTCCGCCGGCTATCAGCGCAGTTCTGGTCATCTTTATTCCTCCTCACTCTGACCGGGACATATTTCCTGACTCTCACAAATAAAGTCCAAAAGCTCACCGGGCCGGTCTCCGGTCCAGCTGCGGGATTTAAGTTCCTTTAACTGCCGCCTGAATTTTCGCCGGCGGGCAGCCGCACCGCTCCGCCGGGGATCGGATTTCCGGGATTTTTCATTTTCGCCTCTGTTTTTCCGAAAAAGCGCCTTAAATATTGTCTTCAGCTCGCTGAATTCATTTTTCTTTATGCCATCACGCCTCAGCCCTACGGCATTGAGACTGTGCACGCGGGCCGGTATCCCGTCGGCCAGCAAAAAGGGGGGCACATCACTTTGAAAATGAGAATGTCCGCCCAGCATGGCCAGCCTGCCCGCTTTCACCCCGGAATCTATAACCGACATGCCGGCCACAAAAGCCGACGTATCTATGCGGGCCCCGGGGCGTACTGTGGTGGCATTGGCTATTTTTACCTGCGAGCCCAGGCTGACCCCCGGTTTTAATACCGCATAGGCCATGATGAAATTTTCATCGCCGGCTGAGACTTTCCCTTCCTGCTTGATCACCTGCTCATCAGCCTTCACGGGTGCGCTGTCGGCTGTTATCTGAACATATTCTCTGATGATATTATCCTCACCCATACGGATCTTACCGGAAGAGTAAGGTCTCTCGTCGAAAAAGCGGTGATAGCGGCAGGAATCCGTGAGAATGGCTCCGCTTTCCACCCGGCAGCCCGAACCAAGCCGGATATCGGCGGTGAGCTCGGCCCGGGCTCCGACAAAGCAATCATGGCCCAGCTTTACCTCGGGGCCTATTCTGGCCTCTGGACCTATCCAGCAGCCGGCACCCAGCTCGGCTTTATCAGCTACACTGGCTGTGGGATGAATTTCAATATCGGCCAAAATCGCTCACCCCTGGGGCCGGCGGGTGGCGAAGGTGAGCTCGGCTTCGGCGGCCAGTTCACCTTCCACCCGGGCCTCAGCTGCTACTTTGCCCAGCGAGGAGCGCAGACGCAGCATCTCGACTTCCAGAATGAGAGTATCTCCCGGCACCACCTGCCGCCGAAACTTGGCTGAATTGATACCGGCAAAATAGGCTATGCTGTCGCTCTCTTCAGGGGCGCTCTGATAGAGGAGAAAACCTCCGGCCTGAGCCATCGATTCCACTATCAAAACCCCGGGCATAACCGGCTGCTGGGGAAAATGGCCCTGAAAGAATTCCTCGTTAATAGTCACATTTTTTCGGGCGCGCACAAATTCTTCCGGCTGACATTTTTCTATCCTGTCTATCAGCAAAAAGGGATACCTGTGAGGCAAAAGCCCCTTTATATCTCCAATCTCATGCCGGCCTGTACCGGAGGAATCTGCTGTTTCATCCTCCTGTGCTCTGTCGTTTTTCTCCTTGTCGCTCATTTAAAATATGCCTCCTTATAATAATTGCTGGAAGATATAAAGCAAATTGATACTCGAAATTTTTCGAAACTCAGGTTGAGTCCAATTTATATTTATTTTAAACTATCTCTGATGCCGACCAGAACCCGGGCCAGCCTCTGGTTGGAACTGTGACCGCTTTTTACTGCGGAAAAATGGGCTCTTACCGGACCGGCTAAAAAGAGATCTCCGATAAGATCTAAAAGCTTATGACGGCAGGCTTCATCGGGAAAACGCAGTCTGCCCTCCGCCCCCTCCGGACCGAAAATTACAGCATTATCGCGGCTGCCGCCCCGGGCCAGCCCCGCCTTTTTGAGCTCTGCGATCTCGCACTTCAGGACATAGGTTCGGGCCGGCGCCAGTTCCTCGAGATAATCATCCCCGGTGAGGTTAAAACTACACCTCTCACGTCCGGGCGGTCTGTCGCCGTAATCCAGCTGATAGGAAAAACTGACTTCTTTATCCTCCGACGGGAGAGCAGTCAGAGAAACATCGCCATTCTGAAAGCATATTTCCTCTTTGAGCTGCAAAACCTCCAGAGGCGCATCCAGCTTCCTGCTGCCGCTCTCTGCCATCATCCGGGCCAGAGGTTCCGCGCTGCCGTCACAGGCAGGAATCTCGGGTCCTGTCATCTCCACGACCAGATTATCCAGAAAGAGGCCGGCGCAGGCCGAAAGCAGATGTTCAACGGTCCGGACCAGCGGTTTATCCTCCCTCCCCAGTACAAGAGAGCGCCGACAATCATGAACGTTATCGGCTGCAGCTGAAATTACCGGCCTTCCCTCCAGATCGATCCGGCGAAAGAGCACACCGGTATCAGCCGGCGCCGGCTTCAGCCGCAGATGACAATCTTTACCGGTGTGCAGACCCCGGCCACTCAATTCAACCGCGGAGGTGATGGTGGTCTGTCTGCGCGGATATATCAATTCAGCCTCGACTTTTTTATTTCCGGTGGCGGCCATTTTCTACCCCCATTTGCTCTTTCTTGTATTCAGAGAGAGTGTTTTTCAATTCTTCAACCTCGCTGCTCAGCTTCTCGACCCTGTTCTTCAATTGAGGCACCCGGCGCAGCTGAGCCTCCAGCTTGAGATATTCCCTGTGGTTCTGGACAGGTATGCCGGAGTATATCCCCGGCCCCTGCAGATCTTTGCTCACCTTGGCCTTGCCGGTAAGGGTTATCTCATCTCCTATCTCCAGATGGTCCTCCACTCCCACCTGTCCGGCCAGAGTGCAGCTCCGTCCGAGGGTGCTGCTGCCTGCAATTCCGCTCTGTCCAGCAATTAGAGTGGCCGGACCTATCTCGACGTTGTGAGATATCTGCACCAGATTGTCGATCTTGCTGCCTGCTCCTATTCTGGTCTCCTCTTCGGCCGCGCGGTCCACGGCGGTTAGAGCCCCTATCTCCACATCCTCCTCAATAACCACCCGGCCCTGCTGGGGCAGCGGATAATGTTTTTTATCTCCGCTGGCATAACCAAAACCATCGCTGCCTATTACAGCTCCGGACTGAATCTCGACCCTATCACCTATCATTACCTCCCCCATAACCCGGACTCCCGGATGCAGCAGACAATTCTCGCCCAGCTCCAGCTGTCCGACCAGAATACAGCCGGGCGCAATCCTGCTGCCGCTGCCGATCTTTACCGGACCCCTTATTACGGCGCCGGGATGAACCGATACCCCTTCACCCGCCTCGACGCGGGAATCCACGCAGGCATCTCCGGCGATGCCGGGCTGGTGATAACGATCATCGGGCATAAGTTCATAGGCTTTAGCATAGGCCAGACGGGGATTATCGACGAGTATGGCCGGGGGTTTTTCCTCCAGTTCCCGATAAAGTTCGGGCTGAATCAGAACCAGTCCTGCCTCAGCCTCCCGGGCCATCTCCATATAATCCCGATTCTGCACGTAGGTTAGACAGTCTTCATCGACCGCAGCCGCACCCTTCAACCTGTTTATCGTCAACCCGGGATCTGTTTTGAGCTCGCCCCCAACTTTTTCAGCAATTCTGGCCGCGGTCAAATCCTGCTCACTCTTCATATTCTCCCTCCTCAGCCAGCTTCTCCATCTTTTCGGCCACCTCGGCGGTAATATCATCACTAACTCTGTGGGCTGCTTCAGCGGTCACCACCGCATCGAACTCGCCCGAATTTTCCATCTCATCTATTGCAGCCTCGATCCTCCTGTCCAGCTGCTTTTGAATCTCCTCATACTCTTTTTGATAGCGTATGTAAGCTATCCGCTGTTCTTCTGTTTCAGGTTCGCCCCGGTCGAGCTGCTGATAATATTCTTCATACTCACCGCTGCGTTCTTCCAGCTGTCTCTGCAGCTCTTCGGCGGGCTCAGCAGTCTCTATCAGTTCTTCCAGATCGATCTGAGCCACCCGGTATTCAGGCGGCCTCTCACAGCCCCCCGCTGCCAGCAAAAGCAGCAGAGCTGTTATCAAAGCGGTCAATTTCATCATCTATCGCTGCTCCCCTTCCGCCTGCAGTTGAATTCCATAAATATTTTGATAATGCTCCTCCAGCTGTTCCAGCTGATGGGTAAAGTATTCTTCCAGCCGGTTTATTTCCGCCTCCAGTTCCGCCGCCAGCTCACCGGAAACTTTCTCCAGCCTTTCGACCTTATCCCGACGGCGATTTTCAATATCCGTCTCCGCCCTGGCCAGGGTAAACCGGCGAAAACTGTTGAATTCCTGAATCTTGCGCCCGCTGCGTCTGAGCTGTTCCTGCTGCATTCGGCTCTCCAGCTGAGCTTCAACCTGCTCGACCTGAGAGGAAATATCAGTTTCGATCTCCTCCAGACGGCTCTCAAGCTCTTCACGCCTCTCCTCAGAAAGATCCATGGCTCTGAGCTTAACGTTCAGGCTCAAAAGCTCCGTTCTGTATTCCTCTCTGGCCTCCTGGCGAACCTCATCCAGCATACCGATCTCTCTGTCGCGTATCTCCCGCTGGAGTTCCTCTATCTCCTGTTCCATCTCCCTTTCTCTTGCGGCTATTTCGGCCTCGGCTTCCGCCAGACGCTCCTGACTGTAATTTTCAAATTCCCGCTCGAGTCGATGCTCGAGACCGGCCAGCCTTCTCTCCTGGCCTCTTTCCATCACATCCTGGCGGTCAGCTCCAAACTTTTCAAAATTTGCCGCCGTCCCCTGCAGCCGAGCGCCGCTCTGGCTGCGATAAGCTTCCAGCATATCTCTATAATGAATTTCCGGAGTTTCTTCGGCCAGCCGGCGGGCCAGCTCACCGGTATCCCCATGCGCTCCTTCCGGAGAAATCCGGCGTTCCGGACGTTCGATCTCGACAGCTGTGCTCTGCAGATAAACCGCTCCCAGCATAACTCCCCCGGCTATAACCGCCAGCACCAGGGAAAAAAGAGCATATTTGACCACTTTAGTAAAAATCTCCACCGGACTTCTCCTCCTCGATCTGCAGGTTATCAGTCAACCTCTTCTTCCTCATCCTCCTCGACTTCAGTTTCATCGCCCTCATCACTCTCATATAATTCTTCGATCTCATCCATCACTGCGGGGGTGAGATCATAGCCGCCGTAGAGCACATTTTCTCCTTCCAGCACGACCTCGAGCCCTTTTTCCTGGGCCAGATCGGTAATTATATCTTCTATATCGGCGAGCACCCCGGAAATAAGTTCCTCCTCGCGCTGACTCAGCTTCTGCTGATATTCGCGCAGCAGCTCTTCCTGATCGCCCTGCTCGAGCTCCTGAGCTTCAGCCTCGAGCTCGGCCTGCAGTTCTTCAGCCTCAACATTCAGCTGTTCCTCAGCTTCCTGACGTTCCGGATGCTCTTCAAAAACAACCTCGACATCGACAAAAGCTATTCTGCCGGTCAGATCCGGATTTTCATCGCCGGCTTCGAGCGCTGCCTCCGAAAATAACAGTCCTGCTCCAAGACCTACTATAAGTACTGCCGCTGTCAAATATAAAATGTATCTGCGCTGGCTCAACTGTCATCCTCCTTTTAAATATGTTCAATATTTTTATCGCTTTTTTCCGCCGCCCGGCATATTGAGCTGCTGTTCAATCTTAAAAGGCCTGACCAAAACCTATATGAGGTGTGCCGGACCAGTCGTCATCGAAACCATAATCCAGACGTATATGGCCAATCGGCGTCGCCAGTCTCACTCCCAGACCGGTGCCGCGCTGCAGATCAAAAAAGTGAGGGGTCGATTCATCGTCATCCCAGACGTCGCCGTAATCATAAAAGGCAGCTCCCTGCACGGTGTCGGTTATGCCGAAACGATATTCGGCATTAAAAAGCGCCATATTATCGCCGCGTTTGCGCGAATATCCTCTCAGAGTGTCCGGACCGCCGATGATGAACTCCTCGTGCAGAGGCACATCGGTATTGCTGATGCCGACCTCTCCGCGAAGTGCTATCGAATGGTCATCGGCAAACCCCTCGTGATAGGTGCGATTATCAGCCCGGGCTTTGAAATAATCATCGTCGCCGCCCAGCACATAGCCAGCGGTCTCGATGGAAAACCTGTTCATGGTGCCCGAGTCGGGATCGATGGGATGATTGCGGGTATCTCGCTGTACATAATTGGTCACGCTGCGGGTAGAAACCCTCTCATCTATGTCGCGGCTGTACATCAAGCCCAGTCCGCCGCGCCAGGTATCGGTCAGAGGATGTTCGAAATAAGTCTCCACGCCGCGCACCTGGGTATCTATGCGCTCCTCATCGTAAATCTCGATGCCAAAGCCCAGCTCAGTTCCGTAAAGGCGGGGTTCTTCGAAGTGAAGATTGTATCGCGTTTCGTCGCCAAAGCGCCATTCAAAACCTAAATTCTGACCGCGGCCGCGCAGGTTGGTCTCCTCGGCATCAACAAAACCGAACCAGCCGTCCTCGGAGTGATAGCCCGCTCCAAAATTTAATCTGCCGGTGTCGGCTTCTTCCATCTCCAGGGCCAGATCCGCTTTGTTGGCCTGTTCATCGATCATACGCAGATCGGGATAAAGCTCCTCGAAGTATTCCAGCCGGAAAAGTCGCTGGGTGGCCTGTTCGATCTGTCTTTGATTGATAGGCTCTCCCTGCTCGAGATTTTCCAGCTCGCGCATGATAACATAATCGCGGGTTTTTTCGTTGCCCTCGAGAACGATCTCGTTCAGATAGCCGGGATTGCCCCTGACGATAAAACGACCGTCCGGAGTAAAATCGACCTCCTCCACCCGGGCCAGAACATAACCGTCATCCTGAAAGCGGAAGGCCAGATCCTGCAGCCCCTGATTGAGCCTTTCGACGTTTAAGACTTCATCCTTTTCCACATTTAGCACCGAAAGAATTTCTTCCTGGCTGTATATTTCTTCCAGACCGGATATATCGACCTCCGTGATTACTGGAAACTCATGTACCCGAAAGAAAGCCACAAGGCCTTCAGCCCCGGTCGAAAAACTGATGTTAACGTCCTCGAAATAACCCAGCTCATAAACTCTTTCCATATCCTCACGCAGTTTTTCGCGGTCGTATTCATCGCCGGGTTCGGTGGTTATTTCGGCCCGTATTGTTTCCTCAGAAATATTTTCATTTCCCTCTATGACGATTTCAGCAACTCTCTCCTGGCCCTGAACAGCAGCGGTGAAAGAGAGTATTAAGACGATAGTCACCACTGCCGCCGTCAGCTTATTTCTCATCTTTATCCTCCTCAAAAAATGAACAGTTATCATCGCTTCATCAACAAAACCAGTTTAAAAGTCAAAGCCCATCTCCAGTCCGATAGAAGCACCATCCCAGCCATCAAGACTCATATCGAGCAATCTGGTGCTGAGTGATATCCGGTCGGTCAGCGCATAATCCAGCTTGAGTTCTGTCTCGCGCTCGTCGGTATTAAATTCAGTCTCGGTCTCTATATAAAGCCTGTCGCTGACATTATGACCGACAAACAGGGTGACCTCTTCGTCCCATCCCAGCTCATAGGTCCTCACCTCTAAGGTGTCAAGGTCCAGTCTCTCGCGGATGCTGCGCTGCCAATCGAGCAGGCTGGTATGCAGAGTTTCGCTAATCCAGCGGAAAGCCTCCCGCTGGATCAGACCGCCAAGCGAGCGTTCATCCTCTTCCAGCAGACCACCGACCCCGCCGCGGCGGGCCAAAAGGGTTAAGATCTCCTCTTCTGTCATCTCAGGAACCGAACTGAAGGTGGTGCTGATATTATCAGGGGTTCCATCGATAGTAACTGTTATATTGTTATCCTCAATGCGCGTTTCTGCCCGGGCCCTGACTCTGGGCACTACTCCGCGGGCCGAAGAAAATTCGGCCCCGGCGTCCTGGATTGTAAAACGATTATTATAAACAAAGGCCCAGCCGTCGCCGGCATCTATGCTGCCATCGAGCGCGAATTGCTCGCGGTAGGTCAGAAGTAAGCTCCCCTCCTGAATCCTGAGTTCGGCATTTTCGTGCCGGGCATAATTGTTCTCGCCCGTTTCTATGGTGATCTCGAGCTCTGGCTGAAATCTGCCCGGATCGGCCTCACCTGCATCAGCGGCCACCTCCAGCTCCTCTTCGGGCAGCACAGCCTCCATATTATCAAATCTCAACTCGCCGGTTATCAGCGGTTCAGGACGGCTGCCGGCGATATTTACATCGCCGCTAAAATCAGCAGTGCTCTCCTGGTAGGCCAGCGGAATCTCATCGAGCTGAAAGCTGAGATTCCAGAAATCTTCAGCGCTAAAAAGATTTAGACGGCCGCTTCCATCTATCTCCCCTCCATCCATCTCGGCCGATAGATCCATCAATTCCACGGAAGAACCGGAAAAATCCAGCCCAAACCGACCGCTGATCGGGCGCTGATCAGGCAGAGAAAGCTCATCCAGGTCGATCTCAAGTGAGCCATCGAGCTCGGGCTCCTCTAAATCTCCCCGGCCGGAAATCCGGCCTCGAAATTCTCCTTTGAGAGCATTAAGACCGGGCAGAAACTCGTCAGTGACGGCAAATGGAAAGTCCTCTGCTTCCAGATCAAAACGCGCCTCCTCAATTTCCTCGGCCAGAGGGACCAGCGCCTCCAGTTCGAGCCTGTCGCCGGCGGAGGTGATGAATTCCTGATCAAGCTCCAGGATCAGATCTTCATCCAGCCGGGCCAGCCCCTTAACCTCATTGATACGATAATCATTGATAGCAAACCCGGCAATTTCGGTGCTCAGTTCGGCTTCAAAAGCTTCCAGCGGACCTTCCAAACTTCCCGCCAGCTCGACCTCGCCTTCCAGCTGGTCGTACCCTTCCGGCATAAATTCCGCTAGCCTTTCCAGCCTGATATCGCTGCTGGTCAGTTCCAGATCAAAACTATCGGTGATGGTACCCGTGAGATTGATCCGGCCCCAGGTTTCATCCTCAGCCGCCAGCTGAAGGTCGACATCAGTATTCGGCCGGGTATAGATACCCTCGATCGAGGCCTGCCCGGAGACGTAATAGGGAAGCTCCATCTCAAGATCGTAACCCATTTCGGCCAGGTAATGATCCAGGCGCAGATCTTCAGCGCTCATATCGATATCGAGGTCGGGCTCGTCCAGGAGGTTATCGACCCGACCGGACAGCCGGATCCTGCCAGAACCGGGCAGCCAATCTCCTCTCTCAACGAAAAGCGCATCGTCCTGATATTGCGCTTTACCGCTCAACTCACCCAGTTCATGATTCTGCCAGATGAGTTCGGCGAGTTCAAAATCGATATCGTAAGCCGGATCAGTATAACTGCCGGAAGCTTTACCCCGGGCATGACCGATACCGGATAAATCCTGTTCGAATTCGGGAAGATGCCGGGAAAGATTGGCCAGCTGGTAATCGGAAACACTATAACTCGCGTTAAAAACTTCCTCCTCAAAAGAACCGGCCAGAGTGAACTCGGCTGAATCTCTCTCCATAGTAAGCTCTTTTATTTGATACGGTTCGCCTGTGCGCCAGTACATATCAGCACTGGCATCGAGAAATTCTATCTCTATATCGGGGGCAAAATCGGGAGAGAAGACGGTGCTCTCTGAGCGGGCTTTCGGTATGACCTCCAGATCATCGACAGGCCCGACTATATCGACCGTGCCGCTGGCCCAGCCTTCCAGCGGCAGCGCTATCTCGAAGAGATCATTAATATATTCATAGCTCATATTGTCGACATCCAGGCTCAGATCGAGATCCGGAACCCCGGCACTGAAATCTATCGCACCTCCCCCGAAGACCTCAGCTTCGCGGCTATCATATACAGCGTTCTCGATTTTCAAAACCCTGCTCTCCCCATCAAAATAAAGTTCGCCGCCGCCCTGGCGGACATCGGCACCGTAAATTTCAGCTGCGGGCACGTCCAGCACAGCCTCAACTTCCGGAGCAGAAATATTTCCCTTAACGCTGCCGGCCAGATCTGCCCTGCCGGTCAATTCCGGTCTATCGATTTCATGGCCCAATTCTTCGGCAGTCATTTTTATCCGGGAGGCCAGTTCGTCCAGATCTATCTCATCAGTATCAAAGCTGATGTCAAGCATTTCATCGGCCAGATCAAAGCTGCCGGCCGCCTTTACAGCACCCACTTCCCCTTCGAAACTGAAACTACCTATCTCCAGCAGGCCATCACCGTACCAGATTTCGGTGGAAAGATCGATCGCAGTCAGACCGGCAGCTGATAGCTCGCGCAGATCGGCTTCGAGGCCAACCTGAAGATTTTCGGCAGTTATACCCCGGCCTGAACCCTCAGCGGAAAAGTCAAGCCGACCCGATTCAGGCCAGCTTTCCGGGCCTGCTTTCTCCGGCAATCCGGGAAGAGTTCCCGCCAGCATTTCAGCTTCGATATCCCGGCCGACCAGAGAAAAATCATAAATAAGATCTGATCCGGAAAGGTCGGGCAAAAGTTCAAGCAGGGTTTCATCCGAACCGGCCAAACTCCCCTCGAGCCTTAGTCCGGCCGGCCGGTGATCAGTAAAATCAAGGTCAGCGCTGTAAAAAACAGGTTCTCCCTGGCGCCAGCTCAGGCCGAGTCCGCCGGCCAGAACTTCCTCACCCATCTCCATATTCGGAGCTTTGACATCTATTTCCAGTTCCGGCCCACCCCCGTCGGAGACAGCCGCCATTTCGAGCGAGCCCCGCCCGGGGGAAAAATCTGCAATATCCATCTTCTCAAATTCATCGTCAACAGAAAATCCGTCGGGAAGAGCTGAAATAAACTGCTCCCAGTCGAGATCGTGCCCGCTCAGATCAAAAGAAAAATCCTCGAGCGGATCGCCGCTATCGAGAAAACCCTGTCCGGAGAATTCTCCCCCGGCCAGAGAAAAATCCAGCTCAGGCAGCAGAAATCTATCGAGTTCACTGTCATAACTCCAGCGCCAGCTGCTGTCCGCAGCTGTGAGAACTTTATCGATCTCTCCGGGAGTTTCCGCCGGGAAATAACCAATTTTCTCAGCCCCTCCTTCTCCCTCTACCTGCAGCCTGCTCAGATCCGAACCGCTGCCCGAAAGAGAAAGCTCTATCTTTTCGGAGAAATCCCCGACATCAAAGACTGCTCTACCAGCATGTCCGGCTGACTCCAGTCTCTCTTCGATAAGCGGATCCACCAGACCAGAAACATCCGGTATTCTCAGCTGGCCATCGAGCTGCCAGCTGTTATTTACAAGATAGGTCGACATTTCCAGCTCTGCAATCTCAAAATTATCCGGTTTAAAACGCGGATGCTGCAGTCCTGATATGCTGATATCACCGGAAAAAGCAGCCTCCATCTCGTTCCTCGCTGGACTGTAATACTCCAGCCGCAGATCGTCTGCTTCGAAAGAACTATTCCCTTCCTGATAGCTCACACTGGCCTCACTGATTACCATCTCGGCCCCTGCAGGCAGAGAGGGAAGGGCATTCCAGATTTGATCAGGGTGCAGATCCAGATCCTCGATATCATCTTCATCATCTTCCAGCTGCAGAATCTCGCCTTCAGGATCTCTTATCTTCACCTCCGGCTGACTGGCGGTTATTACCTCCAGGTTGTCAATAAAAGCCGGCACAAGTTCTACTTCCAGCCTTTCTTCATAAAGCCGGGATAAAAACCGGCTTAAATCATAATAAATTTCCAGCTCAGGCACCGATAAACTATAATTGTCTGCCTCTATATCCAGATCACTGACATTGATGCGGTTGAGGGGCAGCAGGCTGACCTCCTCATAACTTATTTCAGCCAGCAGCCGCCTTTCCAGACCGGCAGTTATCTGCCGGCCCAGATGATCCAGCTGCCCGTCCAGATAGGAGAAATAAGGAATGCCCACAGCCGCCGCCAATAACAGCAGCAAAATAATAACTTTTTTCCAGCTCATAATTCGGGGCCTCCCTTAATTAACTACCCGGCCAGGTATTAATTCCGGAGGAGGCCGAATTTATCTGCTTTCACCGTTGTCATCGTCCTCCTCGGGCAGCTCGTCGTCCTCAACCTCCCGGGAATTATCATCGGAAATTGTAAAGTCTATATACAGCTCTCCTTCTAATACATAATCGGTGGATTCAACCTCTCTGATCCGCTCTTCCTCGTCCACCTCTTCCGGAGTTATCTCCTCCTGTTCGGGTTCCTCTTCCGGCTCCTCTTCTTCATCGGGAGCAGGTCTTTCTTCCGGCTCCGGTTCTTCTTCAACATCTTCTTCTTCCTCCCAGTGAGGAATACCGGGATAACCGGGATAAACCTCCATAACCAGGTCATTGTACTGAGGAAGTTCGACAAATTCTAAAAGCATAGGCTCCAGATCTGTAAACCCCTCAACAGAAGCCGAAAGATCTTCATCGGCAAATTCATCGGTATCGACCGGTCTGTAATCGCGGGTGGGACCGCCGCTAATAGATAAACTGGCAGGACCGGGATTGATATCATCGGGTAGTTCTATGGTATATTCCAGCTCTTTCTTTTCCTGACGATAGGGGCGCAGCTTAACGCTGATGTCCAGTTCATCACCGGGTTTTATCTCAGCTTCATCCTCTTTTATCTCGGCCTCCTGCAGCAGTGCTACCTGGTCCTCTTCTCTTACGGTCACAGAGTACTCGATGTCAAATAGACCGGCATCCTGGAAAGGATTGTTGCTGATTATATCCATAATGACCTGCAGATCTTCCAGGCTGCGGGCGGCTATGTCATGCTGACTGTAGTACATGTTGTCCCGACGCAGTACCACTTCCTGCAGTTCGTTGGCCATAACCCGCACGGTAGTTTCAGCTGTTCCTCGACCGATGCGGTCCAGTGTGCTATCGAGAGTTTCCAGCGAAATCAATCCCGGCAGGCTTATAAGCAGATCTTCATCATCTATAATCTGCACATCTATACTGTTTTTAACTTCTCTATCCTCATCTTCGACCTCTATATTGAGAGGGACAATATCGGGATAATGGTCGATGCCGCCGCTGATTCCAGCCAGTCTATCCTGATCGATTCTCCCTATCGGCTGGGGGAGTGGAGAACCTAGCTTGAAAGGCATATCGCCCGGTATAATCGAACTTATATGGGCCTGTCCCAGAAAGAAATCCACATTACCCCGGTGGGTGAAGGGATGTCCCATGGCCAGAATTTCATCATCCTGGCGATATGTCATGGTGCCGATGCTGGCGATAGTCACGTCTCCGCGGGCCAGTTTGACCGAGATGGCGCTGCCTGGCTCCAGCTCGGGATACTCCTCGGGTTCCATGCGCGGTTCATCAGATCCAGGTACAACTTCGAAATCGGTCATAAAAAAATCTTCCAGATCGGCCTCCAGCCTTTCCTGGCTGCGGCCGGATAAACCCGCGGTGATAAGCGGGGTTTTCATCTCGGGCAGCTCTTCCATTCCGCTTCCCGGATCTGCTTCCTCATCGGCCAGAAGCTCCAGCATCGGCTCGACGGGAGTGGCCAGAGCATAGCGGCTATCAGACTCAGCCCAGCCGTAGGATATAGCTCCTATAATTCTATCATCTACATAAAGAGGACTGCCGCTCATGCCGGAGGCGACACCGCCGGCTTCCTCTATCTTTTCGCCGGAAAGGTAGACCAGGATAAGATCCTGTCCCTGCTGATAATCCGGCAGAACATCGATCACCTCAAAATCAAACTCATCAACTTCCACACCGGAAAAAACGGTAAGACCAGTTCCCTCCATACCCGGCTCGATATCATTCAGAGACATAATTTCCTCTTCCGGAATAATTTCATCGGCCTGAGCGGTATCTGCTGCGATAAAACCGGTCAGCATTATCAATAATCCTGTAATCAACAGAACAAAGGTTATGCGATAACTCAATTTTTTTTCGGTCAAAAATATCCAACCTCATTTCTTGTGAATGACAGATTATTGCTGGTAAGACTTTTTCTCCTTTTCAAAGATTATATCCTGGAGCTCGTCCATCTCCTCCAGAGCCTGACCTGTCCCCCGGGCCACGCAGGTCAGAGGGTCCTCAGCCCGACAGACCGGCACTCCTGTTTCTTCAGAAAGAAGCTTTTCCATATTGTCGAGCAGCGAGCCCCCGCCGGTCATCAGAACACCGCGATCCATGATATCTGAAGAGAGTTCCGGTGGAGTCCGCTCGAGCACGCTGCGAACTGCCTCGACTATAGATTCTATCGTCTCGGCCATTGCCTTCTGAAGCTCACCTGCTCTGATAATCTGATTTTGGGGAAGACCTGACATGAGGTCTCGACCTCTGATTTCGTAAGTTTTCTCCTCTTCGTCCTCTTCGATCAAAGCGCTGCCGATCTCGAATTTCAGCTCTTCAGCGGTGGAAGTACCGATAACCATGTTATAATTCTCGCGAACAAAACGCACTATATCTTCATCCAGGGTGTCTCCTCCCAGCCTGAGCGACTCGCTTACAACGATGCCGCCCAGTGAAATGACTGCAATCTCGGAAGTTCCTCCTCCGATATCTATGATCATGCTGCCGCTCGGTTCAGCCACGGGCAGACCTGCGCCGATAGCCGCCGCCAGCGCCTCCTCGATAAGATAGGTCTTGCTGGCACCTACCTGGCTGGTGGCTTCTTCCACCGCCCGGCGCTCCACTTCGGTTATTCCCACCGGAATGCAGACCATTATCTCCGGTTTGAAGAAAGGACGCCTTTTGGTGACTTTGGAAATAAAGCGCTTTAACATTATCTCCGTCACCTCAAAATCAGCTATAACACCGTTTTTCAGAGGTCGGGTAGAAACTATATTGCCGGGGGTGCGGCCCAGCATGCGCCGGGCTTCCTCGCCGACAGCCAGCGGCTTATTTTTGTTCTCATCGATGGCTACCACCGAGGGTTCCTGCAGAACTATGCCCTCTCCTTTTTTATACACTAACACATTGGCGGTGCCGAGGTCTATTCCAACTTTTGATGAAAAATTAAGACCAAACATACTCAGCTATTTTCCTCCTCATGCGGTAGTAACCTGGTTTTTTCGGTCCCGGACCTGTTTTATTCTGCCGCCCAGCCCGGAAATCTTTTCAATTATATTCTCGTAGCCGCGGCGGATATGATCTACCTCATCGATCATTGTCTCGCCATCAGCGATCAGGCCGGCCAGCATCAAAGCTGCCCCGGCTCTGAGATCGGGCGCTGTCACTTCAGCCCCTTTCAGGCTGCTGGGATTTATCAGAGCAGAATTATCATCTAGCTGGATGCTGGCCCCCATTTTATTCAATTCATCGACGTGAGAAAATCTATCCTCCCAGACCGTTTCGGTCACAACACTGCTGCTCTCAGCCTGAGTTAAAAGCACCATCATCTGCGCCTGAAGATCGGTGGGGAAGCCGGGATAGGGAAATGTCTTTACATCCACTGATCTCAACTTTTTCGGTCTGGCCACGCGCACTCCGGAAATATCCTGTTCCAGCTCGACACCCATCTCCCTGAGTTTGGCCAGAAGAGGCTTTAGATGTTCATCGAGCACATTCTCGACAAATACATCTTCCCCGGCCAGGGCCCCGGCAATGATATAGGTGCCTGCCTCGATGCGGTCGGGGATTATCTCATGTTCAACCCCCTGCATTTCATCCACACCTTCAATCCTGATTACATCTGTTCCCACGCCTTTAATACCTGCTCCCATCACGGTCAAAAAGTTGGCCAGATCGACAATCTCCGGCTCCCGGGCGGCGTTCTCTATAGTGGTTTTACCTTCGGCCCGAGAGGCGGCCAGCATGATATTGATGGTGGCTCCCACACTGGGATAATCGAGATAAATATCTCCTCCGGTCAGGCCGTTTTCGGTCCATACTTCAACACAGCCCTCCTCGATGCTGACCTCAGCCCCCAGAGCTTTAAACCCTTTCAGATGAAGGTCTATAGGCCTGCTGCCTATGCGGCAGCCGCCCGGCAGACTGGTACAGGCTCTGCCCTCTCTGGCCAGCATGACACCCAGTATGTAATATGAAGCTCTCAGCTGACTTGCCAGTTCAGGATCAGCCTCAAAGCAATCAAGAGTACGGGGATCGATCGTCATACTGCTCTCTTCATACTCTACCTCCGCACCCATGCACTCGACTATTCTGGCTAAATTTTTCACATCGTTGAGTGCAGGGATTTCTTTTAAGCGACAGGGAGAATCGGGCAGCAAAGCGGCTGCTATTATGGGCAAAGCCGCGTTTTTAGCACCGCTTATCCTCACCCTGCCCGAAAGGGAAGGACTCTGCTCTATATGAAATTTATCCACCGGAAATTCTCCTTTCTCTGCTTTTATAGGTTTCAAATTTTTACATTTTTGCAGTCCGGCTCTTCAGTTTCTAAATTAGACTCAGAAAACAGACTCAGAAAACAACCTCAAAGTAGATCAAAATGGTTCACGCTATTAAAATTAAATTCTCGACTCAAGACTGAATTCCTCTCTCATACTTCGATCTATTTGGCCGCAGACCGAAGCTTTTTACACACTTGAAAAACATTATACCATAGACGGAAGGGTTTTTTCATCCCCGATAGCCGATAGGTACAAAATTAGCATTAAAAGCAGCGGTAAGGAAAAAGAAAAAAAGTGAAGAGAAATCAGGATCTTCCTGTCTTCAGCTGGAAAATAGGTGTGTCAAAAACCTTATTTGGCTGCACTGGAGGGTATAAAGCTTCGTTCACGATGAAATTTTTCCTCTGTTTAAGTTTAGTTTTCGGCCGCTGATAACAGGAAGAAATAGGGATTATTGCTGATTGTTGAAAAATAGCAGAGATTTCAGGGAGGTAAATAGAAGAAAAAATGGGTTCATCCTGCTGGACTCAAGAAGAACCTAAAAAAAACCAAAAATGAAGCAACCCCCCGATTGAGCGGGGGGGGTAATTAAACATCCGGTTTTAAATCTCCAGTCCACTCGAATTCAAATCAATTATTCCTCGGAGTAGCTCATAGCTCTCTGTCTGTCTTCTGCAGCTCTCAAGCGGGCTTTAGCTCTTTCCAGGGCAGCCTCAGCTCTGGCCTCGTCAATACGGCTTTTTTCTTCGCGCAGGCGCCTCTGGGCCCGCTCTTTAGCACGCCGGGCTCTTTCCACATCTATCTCTTTGGGGAGTTCGGCCGTGCGAACTATAACGTTTATCTTCTCGGACTTGACTTCCATAAACCCATCGCTTATGGGAACAGGTATCTCCTCTTCGCCCGTCTTTATCTCCATAACACCTATCTCTAAAGCCGTAACCATCGGCGTGTGACCTGCCATTATGCCGATATCTCCGTCGATGGCCCGGGCGACCAGCATCTCGATGTCATCGTCAAAGACAACCCGCTCAGGGGTGATAACCTCAAGTCTGATTTTGGCAGGCATTATTTATCACCCGCTTCCGACTTCTTTAGCTTTCTCCACAGCATCGTCGATGCTGCCTATCATATAGAAAGCTTCTTCGGGCAGGTCATCATGTTTGCCATCGAGAATTTCGCGACAGCCGCGTATCGACTCCTCTATGGTGACGTATGCACCCGGAATATTGGTAAACTGCTCGGCTACGTTGAAAGGCTGCGAGAGAAAACGCTCGAGCCGGCGGGCCCGGTTGACAACGATTCGATCCTCTTCGGAAAGCTCTTCCATACCCAGAATAGCTATGATATCCTGCAGGTCCTCATATCGCTGCAGAACCTCCTGTACCTCACGGGCGGTCTCATAATGGTCCTCGCCGACAATTCTGGGATCGAGGATTGAGGAGGTCGAATCGAGCGGGTCTACCGCCGGATAAAGTCCCTGTTCAGCCCGCTGCCTGCTCAGAACTGTAGTCGAATCCAGGTGGGCAAAAGTCGTTGCCGGAGCGGGATCAGTCAGGTCATCGGCCGGCACATATATGGCCTGAACCGAGGTGATCGAACCCTGCTCGGTCGAAGTTATGCGTTCCTGAAGAGCACCGACATCCTGAGCCAGCGTGGGCTGATAACCCACCTCTGAAGGCATCCTGCCCAGAAGCGCGGAAACCTCCTGACCGGCCTGAATGAAACGAAATATATTGTCGATAAAGAGCAGAACATCCTGACCAAACTCATCCCGGAAATGTTCGGCCATGGTCAATCCGGAGAGGCCGACACGCATCCTCGCTCCCGGGGGCTCGTTCATCTGACCGAAGACCAGGGCGACTTTATCGAGTATATCTGCTTCCTGAAACTCCCGCCAGAGATCATTACCCTCTCTGGTTCTCTCTCCGACTCCGGAAAAGACGGAAAGTCCACCGTGTTCGATGGCTATATTGTTTATTAGTTCCTGAATCAACACAGTCTTGCCGACTCCAGCTCCGCCGAAGAGGCCAACCTTACCTCCTTCAGCATAGGGAGCCAGAAGGTCGACAACCTTGATTCCGGTCTCAAAAATTTCGGTAGAGGTCGACTGTTCCTCATAGGTAGGCGGGTCGCGGTGAATGGATTTAGTTTCTTCTGCTTCCACCGGCCCGGCATCATCGATCGTATCACCCAGCACATTGAAAATCCGTCCCAGCACTTCTTCGCCCACGGGAACGGAGATGGGCTCGCCTTCATTGACGACTTTCATACCCCGCACCAGACCGTGAGTGTTGTCCATGGCTACAGTTCGGACACGATTATCGCCGAGCTGCTGCATAACCTCGCAGGTCAGATCTATATCTTTTTCCTCATCCACAATCCTGACGGCGTTATGGATGTCCGGAAGCTCACCCGGTGGAAACTCGGCGTCGACAACCGCACTGATTACCTGAACTACTCTTCCGGTTGTTTGCTCATCATTCGCTTCAGTCACGCCAATTCCTCCTTTGATTGACATTCAGCTTAAATTTTATCACTGCAGGGCCTCAGCACCGCTGACTATCTCGGTGATCTCTTTGGTTATCTGTTCCTGACGGGCCCTGTTATAAGATAGAGTCAGTTCATCGATCATCTCTTCCGCGTTTTCAGTAGCATTGTCCATGGCTGTCATCCGTGAACCAAATTCGCTGGCTTTGGACTCGAGTATAGCCGAATAGAGAACATTGTTGAGATACTGCGGTAAAATGGTGTCCAGAACTTCGGGAATTGTCGGCTCATAAAGATAGCTGGCTCCGCTTTTCTCCTCCGGCCTTTCCTGCTCCTGCTCTATCAACTCTTCTTCCTCTGCCACCCTGGCTTCTTCTTTTTCGGTCGGTATATCGGCTGGCAGCAGTGAGATATCACGCACACTCTGGCTTAAAGCCGATTCAAAATGAGTGTAGATCAGATGCACCCTGTCGATATTTTCGCTCAAATACAGATCTATCACCCGATCTGTAACACGGCGGGCAAACCAAAAACTGGGATAATCGTCAAGATCGACATAATCGGCTGCTATCTCGTACTCCTGGCGCCGAAAGGTGCGATAGCCTGTACGCCCCAGAACCACCAGCTGATCTCCTCTGCTGGCTAAAGCATTAAACCGTCTGATAACTTTAGTATTATAGGAACCGCAGAGGCCGCGGTCCGAAGTCACCAGCATATAAAGCTCACTATCACCTTCGGTGGGTTCTAAGAGCGGATGCTCGGCCGTTTCATCGGTATTATGGACTATATCGACCAGAACTTCTCTGGTACGATTGAAAAAAGGTCGAGATTGTACGGCCTTTTCCTGGGCCCGCCTCAATTTGGCCGACGCAACCATCTTCATCGCCCGGGTAATCTGCTTGGTATTTTCAACAGTATCTATGCGCCTTTCGATATCGCGCATCGTTTCCATGGGTTAAACCACCTCTCATAAACTCTGTGACTGTCTGCAGCTTTCAGGTCTTTATCACCCTTACTCGCGCTCGGGCTCCTCTTCCTCCTCACCTCTGTCGACGAGGCTTTTTTCCTCTATGGAGAAACTTTCTTTGAACTCCTGTATCGTCTCTATCAGTCTTTCTTCTATTTCATCAGTCATCTCCCCTGTGTCGACAATATTTTCCAGGAGATCATTGTAGCTCGAGCGCATGAAGGAAAGATATTCGGCCTCAAAACGATCTAAATTGTCGACGGGGATGTCATCGAGATAACCTTCAACCACGGCAAAGAGAATAACTATCTGCTCCTCAACCGGCATGGGATCGTTCTCATCCTGAGTGAGGATTTCAACTATCCTTTCACCGCGAGCCAGGCGCTGCTGGGTCGATTCATCCAGATCGGAGCCGAATTGTGCAAAAGCTTCCAGCTCGCGATACTGAGAAAGATCAAGCCGCAGAGTACCGGCTACATCCTTCATGGCCTTTATTTGAGCATCGCCACCAACTCGCGATACAGAAGTACCGACGTTTATAGCCGGGCGAACGCCCGAGAAGAACAATTCGCTTTCTAAATATATCTGACCATCAGTTATCGAAATAACATTGGTCGGTATATAGGCGGAAACGTCACCGGCCTGTGTTTCGATGATGGGCAGAGCCGTCAGCGAGCCGCCGCCATAATCCGGATTGAGTTTGGCTGCTCGCTCCAGAAGACGCGAGTGAAGATAAAAGACATCTCCAGGATAAGCTTCACGTCCGGGAGGACGGCGCAGAAGCAGCGACATGGCGCGGTATGCGTCGGCGTGTTTGGATAGGTCATCATAGCAGACCAGCACATCATCGCCGTTTTCGTACATGAAATGCTCGCCCATGGCACAGCCCGCATAGGGAGCTATGTACTTCAGGGGAGCGGGTTCGCTGGCGGTTGCCGCCACTATGATGGTGTGCTCGAGTGCGCCTTCGGCAGCCAGCCTCTCTCGCAGCTGGGCTACGTCAGATGCCTTCTGTCCTATGGCTACGTATACGCATTTTACGTTGGTGTCACGCTGATTGATTATGGTATCGACCGCGATAGCAGTCTTACCGGTCTGACGGTCGCCGATTATCAGCTCACGCTGTCCGCGGCCTATGGGGATCATCGAATCTATAGATTTAAGACCGGTCTGCAGCGGAGTTTTTACCGGCTCACGGGTGACAACACCGGGAGCTTTGAATTCAGCAGGTCGGGTGCCCTCGGTTTCGATCTGACCCTGGCCGTCCAGCGGCTCACCCAGCGGATTAACCACCCGGCCCAGCAGATTCTCACCGACGGGTACCTCTACTACCCGGCCCGTTCTGCGAACTTCATCGCCTTCATCAATAGCTGTCTCCTCTCCCAGAATGACGACCCCGACGTTATCTTCTTCCAGATTAAGGGCCATACCGAAAATTTCACCGGGAAATTCGACCAGTTCCATCGACATGCAGTCTTCCAGACCATAAACATGGGCAATTCCATCGCCCACATCGAGCACAGTCCCCACGCCGACAGTTTCCAGTTCTGCTCCATAATTCTCGATCTCTTTTTTTATAATCGAACTGATTTCTTCAGGTCTTATATTCATAATTCATTCCACCCCTAGTTTGCTTACAGGAATTTGTTCCAGCTGTTTTTGAATTTTCTCCAGCTCGCCCTGGATGCTGCCATCTATTATTCTATCGCCAACTGTTATCTGAAATCCGCCGATTATATCTTCATCAACCTCTGTCTCCAGTTCGATATTGTAACCGGTAATGTCGGAGAGTCTGACACGGATTCTGTTCTCCAGTTCCTCGGGCAGCTCTATGGCCGAACTGAGCTCAACCTCCAGTATCTTTTCAGCTTGGTTATGTCTTTTTTCGAAGTCACGAACGATATGATGAAGAAATCTGATTCTCCTCTTATCGATCAGCAGCTGGCAGAAATCCCTGGTGATATCGCTTATCTCATCGCCGACGATATCCAGGAAGACCTCTTTTTTCTTTTCATCATTTATGCGGGGATGATAAAGAAGGTTTTTAAAATCTCTAACCTCGGATACAGTCTCGCGCAGCATCTTCAGGTCTTCGGCGACCTGTTCCAGCTCGCCTTCTTCCTGAGCCAGCTCGAAAACTGCCTGTCCGTATTTGCGGGCTACTTCGTTCTCTATCATCCGAGCTCACCGAGCTGAACTTCATCCAGCTCTTCCAGATAGCTTTCAATTATCTTTTCCTGGTCCTCTCTATCCAGCTCCTGCTGTAAAAATTTGCCTGCTACCTGCAGCGAGATGCTCGAAACCTCCCGCCGCAGCTCGTCGGCTGCCTCCTGGCGGGCCTGTTCTATCTCGGCCATGCGCCTTTCTTTTATGCGTGCAGCTTCCTCTTCGGCATCGTTTATGATCTCTTCAGCCCTCTCTTCACCGCGCTCTTCAGCTTCATTTATGATTTTCTGAGCTTTCTGGCGGGCTTCTTTGAGCTGCTGCTGGCGCTGTTCTTTCAGCTCCTTCGCCTCTTCTTTCTGACGGCGGGCTTCCTCCAGGTCGCTTTCTATCTTGCTCGAGCGCTTATCGAGCATCTCGGTAACGGGACCGTAGAGGAACTTGCGGAGCAAATACAGCAGCACAAAAAAGTTTACCAGCTGCCAGATAAAGGTCGTATTCAGATCAATCAAACCGCGCTCACCTCCTGAGATGTATAAGTAACGGCTATTTCTACGTTCTGCTCTTATATCTCCTTCAAAGCTGCTTCAGCTGATTCCATAAATAATTAAATCATTCCGGTTCTCCGGCTGCGATAAAACAGCACTCCGGCCGGAAAAATTTCCGGCCGGGGGATCGCTGCTTAAACTTAAAGAGCTATAGTAAAGATCAGCACTATAGCTATAACCAGGGAATAGATACCGGTCGACTCGGCGACAGCCTGCCCGAGCAGCATGGTGGTGATTATGTTTCCTCTGGCTTCGGGCTGACGGCCGACTGCCTCGACAGCTTTACCGGCTGCATAACCCTGACCGATACCGGGACCTATACCGGCTATCATGGCAAAGCCGGCCCCCAAAAGCGCGGCAGCGGTGATGATCGTTTCCATAAATTCAGGTGCTAATTCAACCATTTTCTGCTACCTCCTTTATAAACTTGCGAATAGTTTGGTGATTTGATTATCTTTTCTCGACTCTGACAATCTGCTTCTTCAATCAGGTCAAATAGTTCTCAACCTCGTTTAATTGTTATCAGGCCCGAGCCACAGCTATATAAGCTATAGCTATCATTCCGAATATGAGGGCCTGAACTGAACCAACAAAGAGATCAAACCAGGCGTGCAGCGGCACTGGTAAAACCCAGGGAGCAGCCTGGTAAATGAGCATGACTATGATACCGCCTCCCACCATGTTACCGAAAAGACGAAAGGAGTGGGAGATCGGTTTGGCCAATTCCGAGACCACGTTGAGCGGAAAGAGTATAATAGTCGGATGGGCAAAACTTTTTATATAACCCAGAGGCCCCTTTACCTTCATGCCCTCATAATGGCTTATCACAAAGACCAAAAGCCCCAGTGACAGCGTCGTATTCAAATCGGCTGTGGGATTATCTACCGCAGGTAAAAATCCAACCAGATTGGAAAGACCGATATAAATAAATATAGTGCCTATCAGCGGCAGCATGCGGCGCCCATGCCCCGGCATCATTGGTTCTATCTGCCCTAATATCAACTCCACTATGGCCTCTCCCAGATTCTGCAGGCCGGACGGCACCATCTTCATCTCTCTGGTGGCCATACGGGCCCCCACTATTAAGACTATACAGACCGCCCAGCTCCAGACAAGGGTGTGAGTTATGGGCAAGGCTTCATGACCGAATAGGTGGGTGACCACCTGTGGACCAGGATCCATCAAAAAACCTCCTTTCCTGCTAGAGATTCTTCAGCTTGTGCGGCAGGTCTTCCTGCTGTGAATCTCCAACCTCGCTGTCAGCAATACTCTCGTTTACGTATTCCTCTTCCAGTTCATGTCGGCGCAGAGTACCCAGCGGCGATATCCTGAAGTTCTCCCGTTTTTCCTGAATAAAAGAACGGATCATCTCCATAACTGCTGAGAATATTATGGTGAATTTCAGCAGCAGCAGCCCCAGCGCCGCAGCCAGAAGATCCAAGTTCGGCTGCCAGGCAGCTGCAGCCAGCACCACAAAAAAGATAAAATAATTGATTATCATTCTATTGCGAATAAACCTGCGGGCGGCTTCTTTGTCCATCTCCAGAGCCCGCCGGCTATGTATGAGCTTGAGCCTGAAAAGCAGCAGGGCCACACTGAGGCCGAATATCAGACCCAAAACCGCCTCCAGCCTCCCGGAAATAACAGCTGCTCCGATCATCCAGAAACCGGCAAAAAGCGTTCGTTTTGTTAATGCTTTAACAACCTCTGCCGGAGATCGGGCAAAGATATTTTCATTCATCCCCCATCACTCCAGTAATAATCTGATAGACCCCATAAAAACCGCCCCCAACTCCGATAATCAGGCCGAGAAGGGAAAACCAGGGTTCTGAGGAGAGAAGACCGTCAAAAAATGAGCCTATAAAATATCCCAGCCCGATCGCAACTATCATGACAAGTCCCAGATAACTCAGCAGTCCGGCGGCTCTTATAATCCTGGACCAATCATTTTTTTCCATAATCCTGCTCTCAGTCCTTATAGAGCTCGCTTTTGAATTTTCAGAGCGAAAAGAAATGATCCTACCTGCCGGAAAATAATTCCAGCAAAATTCCGCTTCTAATCTACTTTTTTCTGGATATCATTATTGATTCCTGCCTTGCTGGTAAAATAACTAAAATTCAGCCAATTTGCAGATTGTTATTTATTCATTTCCTGCTGACGTCCCTCGCGGGATAGCTTTCTGCCGTCGCGAGGAATTTCCACCGAGAACACCCCAAGCCGCCAGAACCCATAAATCAGAAAACTGGCTGCTATCAAAATCACAAGCAGGCCTCTGTGAAACTTGAGGCTGTTGACCAGCACGGCCAGAACTCCCAGAAAAACGCTGATGAGATAAACTATAAAAGCAACCTGGCGCTGTGTCCAGCCCAGAGCCAGCAATCTGTGGTGGAGATGACCGTGATCAGCCTGGGAGATGGGACGGGAGTTATAAAAACGGCGCACAATGGCGTAGACAGTATCAAAAATAGGTATGCCCAGAACCAGCAGAGGCACCAGAACTGTTACTGCTGCAGCGCTTTTTAAAGCCCCGAGAATAGAGATGGCTGCCAGCAGATAACCCAGCAGCATCGAACCACCGTCGCCCAGAAATATCTGGGCTGGATGAAAATTGTAACGTAAAAAGGCCAGGGTGCTGCCCCCCAGCGCCAGCATCATCAGAGCCGAGGCTGCCTGACCCTCCTGCAGACTCACAGCAAAAAGGGTGACAGCGGCTATGGCAGAAATCCCGGCTGCCAGCCCGTCCAGTCCGTCGATGAGATTAATTGCATTGACGATGCTTACCACCCAGAGGAGGGTAAAAGGTATACTCAAAAGCCCGAGATGGATCATACCACCGGTCAGGGGGTTGGTAATGAAGTCGATGCTGATGCCGAAAGGAATTAAAGCGGCAGCGGCCAGAAGCTGTCCTAAAAATTTGCCCATGGGCGGAATCGGTCGCAGATCATCCGCTGTACCCAGCAGCAAAATCAAGCTGCCGCCGACTAAAAGACCGCGAACATCCCGTCCGACGCCCTGGCTCTGCAGAAGAGCCAGGGTAAAACCGAAGTATACAGCCAGACCGCCGAGATTGGGAACCCGACGGATATTTATGCGTCGGCGGGAAGGTTCATCAACCGCTTCCAGCCGGTGCGCCAGCTCCCTCACCGCCGGCGTTAACAGATATGTAATTCCCAGTGAAATCAGCAGAACACTGAGATAGGCCATAATCTCCACTTCTCCTCTGCTATTTTATTCTGCTTATTTTCTGCCGGACGGCTTCTGTCCGGCATCCGAAATCATTTAGTGCCGTAAAGCCTATCACCGGCGTCACCCAGCCCGGGAACTATGTAAGCATGATCGTCGAGATGATCATCCACGGCCGCGGTATAAATATCAATATCCTCATGATCCTCGCGCACTCTTTCGATGCCTTCAGGGGCGGCTACCAGACACATAAATTTGAGACTGCGAACCCCTCTGCTCTTAACGGCATCTATAGCAGCAGTTGCCGATCCTCCTGTAGCCAGCATCGGATCTATTACCAGCAGGTCACGATTTTCGGTATCGGGAGGGAGCTTGCAGTAATACTCGACCGGTTCCAGCGTGTCGGGATCGCGATAAAGCCCGACGTGTCCCACTCTCGCCGCAGGCATCAGCTGGAGAATGCCGTCCAGCATACCCAGACCAGCCCTCAAAATAGGGACCACACCTATCTTCTTGCCGGCTATTCTGGGAGATTTAGTGCTCGTCAGCGGAGTTTCGATCTCGACCTCCTCCAGCGGAATATCGCGGGTAACTTCGTAGGCCATGAGCATGGCCAGTTCATTTGTCAGTTCGCGGAACTCTTTTGGTCCGGTATCTTTGTCCCTCAAAAGCGTGAGTTTATGTTTCATCAGTGGATGGTCAAATATAAATACTTCACCCATTATTCATTCATCTCCCCTTTATTCTCCATTTTGTCCACCCGGCGGGCGTGTCTTCCCCCGGAAAAATCAGTCGATATAAAAGCTTTGACCACATCTTTGGCCAGGCCCGTTCCTATCACTCTTTCTCCCATGGTCAATATACTGGCATCATTATGGCTGCGGGCCATGCGGGCAGAATAGGTATCATGACAGCGGGCCGCCCTCACCCCGGCGTATTTGTTGGCTGTCATGCTCATACCGAGGCCGGTACCGCAGATAAGAAGCCCCAGTTGAGCTTCCCCGGCAGCCACCTTTTCGGCTACACGGGATGCATAATCGGGATAATCAACAGATTCTTTCTCCTGATCCACCCCGACATCGGTCACTTTATATCCTTCTTCCTCAAGCCAATCGATTATTTCTTCCTTGAGGGAAAATCCCGCGTGATCAGAACCTGCTGCTATAACCATTCTATCACTCCTGGTATCAAATTTGCCAGCCTCTTTTGGTGTTTTTGTCGTTTCAGTAAAAAAATCTGCCAGCCGGCTGGAAATCTCTTCCATCATCTTCTCCATCTGTTCCCGTGTTTTTTCATAGGTGCTCTGACTGCCGCCGAAGGGATCGTTCACATCTCTCCCGTCTTCCGTAAATTCCCCCAGGCTGAAAACATATTCCTCTTTTTGAGGATATCGTTCTTTGATTTCCCGGGCCTGAGAGGCTGTCATTGTAAGTATCAGATCAGATCTTTTTACCAGGTCTTTATCCAGGGGTCTGCTGGAATGTTCATCGGGCTCGATTCCTGTTTTCTTCAGAGCCATTTTAGCTCTCTCGTCCATCCTCCCTCCCCGGATGGCGGTCAGACCGGCGGAACTAAAGCTGTAATCGGAGTCGTCAGCAAATTTTTTTCTCAAAAGTTCGACAGCCATAGGACTACGGCAGGTATTTCCTGTGCAGACCAGAATTATTTGCTTCATAGAATTTATTCGCCCCCCTGCAGTCCCTTCTGCCTGAAATCATTTTTCCGGCGAGGGATCCAGACTTATAATTTCAGTGGCAGCTTTGCGAAGTCTATTCATAATGGCTTCACCCAGTCCTTCCTCGTTTATGGCTTCTACCATGATCAGTTTTCTTCCTTCATCATCCAGGCTGCGCAGATAGGTGAAGAGATTGTGAGCTATCTCCTGCATATTCTCCTCGCTGCCGATGATGACGGGTTTGATATGCTGATCTGCCCCCCGTTCTGGATCGCTGTAAACCGCGACATCTTCGCTTTCAGCTATGCTTTGACCGGTCGCTTTCGATACCAGCAGAGCGCTGTGAGCTCGCTGACGACCGGCATACTTCCAGATCTCTTCCGGGCTGCCCTCCTCCAGCAGTTCCAGCCTGGCAGAAGGAGCGTAATGACGGTATTTCATGCCCGGCGAACGGGGTAAATTATCCTCTGGAGTGACGTCATAACAGCGTTCAATTTCGGCGTCCCGCCCCAGAGCCTCGCGGAGCCGGGAGGCAGAGATACCACCTGGGCGCAAAATTTTCGGTATTTCTGAAGTCATATCGAGCACGGTAGATTCCACTCCGATCGGACATTCGCCGCCGTCTAAAATCAGCGGAATGCTGCCTTCCATATCGGCCAGAACATGTTCAGCCCGGGTAGGACTGGGCAGGCCCGATTTGTTGGCGCTGGGAGCTGCCACAGGCAGACCGGAGCGGGTCAAAATTGCTCGCGCTACAGGATGTGATGGCATTCTGACCGCAACTGTATCAAGGCCGGCACAGATGACTCCCGGAACTTCATCAGAGCGAGGCAGTATCACTGTCAGAGGCCCCGGCCAGAAACGGGCGGTCAGCTGCCTTACCGCCGAAGGCACAGTCCCCCGCGTGAGTCGATTCAACTCCTCGCGGCTATAAACATGAACAATGAGCGGGTTATCTTCAGGTCTATCTTTGGCGGCAAATATACCGCGCACAGCCCTTTCATCCAGTGCATTAGCTCCCAGTCCATATACCGTCTCGGTGGGAAAAGCAACCAGCTCTCCCCTCTGAAGCAGACTGGACGCCTTCTTAACTGCTTCAGTCCCCAGCAGCTCCCCGGGAGAAACGCCCGTATCTACTTCCAAAACTTCGGTCTGCAATATCCCTTTCACCTCTTTTCTCGAATTTAATGGTCACCTGCTCTCAGTTTCGGCGGACAAAAATCATGCGGTCCCGACCGGCTCCATCCTGTTTCAATTCGGGTTCGCCGAGCCCCTCCTGTTCGGCAGTCATCTCCTTCATTCTCTCCCCCTGATCATGACCTATTTCCAGAGCAAAAAGTCCCTCTGGCCGAAGCAGTGAAACAGCCTGTGGTAAAATTTTGCGATAGCAGGAAAGACCATCTTCACCAGCTGCCAGAGCACGGCGGGGCTCCTTCTGAACCCTGCGGGGCAGTTCTTCCATCTTTTCTTCCGGTATGTAGGGCGGGTTGGAAACAACAAGATCAACCCCGGCCTCCTTCTCAGGTAAAAGGGGGGCTGCCCAGTTGCCCGCCAGCGCTGCCGCTCTTTCTTCCAGATCATGCTTTTTTATATTGCGGCGGGCCAGTTTTACAGCTTCAGTCGAAATATCGGTTCCTATAGCTTTCGCTTCGGGCAGATATTTAACCAGACTTATCATTATCGCCCCGGTGCCTGTGCCCAGATCTACTATCTTAAGCTGCTGCCAGTCGTTTTGTCGGCAAAAGGCAAGAATTTCTTCCACCAGTTCCTCCGTCTCGGGGCGGGGAATCAAAACACCCGGTTCGATTTCAAATTCCAGGGACATAAATTCCGTCCGACCGGTTATATAGCTGATAGGAACACCCCGGGCTCTTTTTTTTAGCCGGCTGCGGTAAGCGGAAAGCTCCTCATCGTTCAGAGGATAATCGTAATTTACATAGAGTTTTATACGCTCGGTCGAGAGCAGATCGGCCAGAAGAACCTCCGCATCCAGCCGGGAGTTATCGACACCATGATCGTTCAGGAAATCATCTGCCCTGTCCAGAACCTCGCGAATTTTGCTGGCCATGTCCTCACTCCTGCTCAAAGATTTTCCAGTCTTCTTTTCATATCCTCTTCTATAAGCGGTTCTATCAGCTGATCGAGCTCCCCATCAAGCACGCTCTCCAGCTGATGGATTGTTAGATTTATACGATGATCGCTGACCCTGCCCTGAGGAAAGTTATAGGTTCTGATTTTTTCGCTGCGATCGCCGGAGCCCACCTGACTGCGGCGCTTTTCCTCTCTTTCGCGGCGTTTTTTCCGTTCCATCTCCTCTTTGAGACGAGCTCTCAAAATCTTCATGGCCCTGTCTTTATTTTTGTGCTGAGACTTTTCATCCTGACAGGAAACTGTGATATCAGTGGGTTCATGGGTTATGCGCACGGCCGAATCGGTGGTGTTCACGCTCTGGCCTCCGGGTCCGCTGGAACGATAATAATCTATCCTCAGGTCGTTCTTATCCAGCTCTATCTCCACCTCTTCTGCCTCGGGAAGCACCGCCACTGTGGAGGTGGATGTGTGAATTCTGCCGCTCGATTCGGTGGAGGGAACCCGCTGTACGCGGTGTACACCGCTTTCGTATTTGAGATACTTATAGGCATCATTGCCGGAAACGCTGAAAATTATCTCTTTAAATCCTCCGACTTCCGATTCGCTCGAGGACATGGTCTCGACCTCCCAGTTTCTATCCTCGGAATACTGGGTATACATGCGGAATAAATCGGCAGCAAATAAAGCGGCCTCATCTCCGCCGGCCCCGGCCCTTACTTCAACGATGACATCTTTCTCATCGTCGGGATTATCAGGCAGAAGCATGATAGGCAGCTCTTCTTCCAGCTCTTCCAGCTCGGGTCTAACCTCTTCCATTTCGGATTGGGCCAGCTCCTGCATATCCTCATCATCGCTCATCTCCAGAATCTCCTCAGCTTCTTCCTTCTGCTCGCGCAGCTGCTGGTAACGTTCATATTTTTCGATGATTTTTTTGAGGGAGGCATGCTCCTGGAGAAGCTTTTGATATTTCTCACTGTTATTCATGATCTCAGGATCGCCAATTTTTTGATTGAGATCCTCATATTTATCCTTGAGCTCATCAAGTCTATCTAAAACTTCCTGCTTCATCATAAAATATTACACCTCTCAAACTTTGCTCATAATGTTTAACCGCCAACCTCATGACAGGAACGGCAGCGCGCCTCGTAAACTTCATCCGCTCCCACCATAATTACCGGATCATCATAACGGGCTGGCTCACCATCAATAAGGCGCTGAGTACGGCTGGCAGGTTCTCCACACTGCACACAGATAGCATGAAGTTTATCGACGTACTCCGCTCTGGCCATGAGCTCCGGCACCGGTCCGAAAGGCTCACCGCGGAAATCACGATCGAGTCCGGCCGTAATGACCCGGGTATCCTGGCCGGCCAGTTTTTCACATATCTCGATTATCTCGCCGGGAAAAAATTGAATCTCATCGATCCCCACAACTTCGACTCCTTTATCCAGCCGCGAGACAATCTCCCCGGGATGATCGACGGGCACCGCTTCAAAACTAGCTCCATTATGGGATACCAGATTTCCTTCGCTAAAACGATTATCGAGGGCGGGCTTAAAAACTCTGATCTGCTGATCGGCAAAACTGACTCTGCGAAGCCGGCGAATCAACTCCTCGCTCTTGCCGCAGTACATAGGTCCGGTTATGATTTCTATCCAGCCGCTGTTGCTGATCTCATACATTGAATCCCTGATCCTCCTCAAATAATATACGGTCCTGAAATAAACTCTCCCCTGCTGGTGCAGGGGAATAAAATATCAATAGGTGATAAATCTCAGGATACAAATACTGCCGTTAATATCGATTCAATTCCATAAAAAAAGCAGAGCCCCTCAAGGAAGCCCTGCCGCCATCAGTGAGCTTTTTATTCTTCTGCTTCTTCGGATGCTTCCATTTCGTTTTGATCGGTTTCTCCGGATTCTTCCTCGCTGCTGTCCCTTCCGTATTTGCGGTTGAACTGCTCAACCCGACTGCCCCGGGCTGTCTGCCGCTGCTTGCCTGTGTAGAAGGGATGACAGTTAGAGCACACCTCAACCCTCATATCATCACCGGTGGATTCAGTCTGATATTCTTCACCACAGGCACAGGTTATGACGGTATCGGTAGTCTCCGGATGTATTTCCTCCTTCACTGCGATCACCTCTTTCTATGTCGATAATTTTATTCGTTTAGTCAAATTTTTCAGCACTCATCCAGTCATTCAGATTATATCACAGCGATATTGCTCTTGCAAACAGCTCAATCCGAGAAGATTTGCTCCAGAACTTCCAGAAGCTCCTGATTATCATCGGTATTGTTTATTTGCGTGATCATCGTCTGCAAAACTTCAGCCTTGTCCATCGACTTGGTTTGACGGCGGAGCTTCCAGATGACCTCAAGCTCCTGCTCATTCAGAAGAAGTTCCTCCTTGCGGGTGCCGGAAAGGTGAATATCGATGGCCGGAAATATTCGCTGCTGGGCCAGCCTTCTATCCAGATGCAGCTCCATATTGCCCGTACCTTTAAATTCCTCGTAAATAACATCATCCATCCGGCTTCCAGTATCTATAAGTGCTGTTGCCAGCACAGTCAGGCTGCCCCCTTCTTCGATATTGCGGCCTGCTCCAAAAAAGCTTTTGGGGAAATGCATGGCGGTAGGATCCAGTCCCCCGGACAAGGTGCGGCCGCTGGGAGAAGTGGTTACATTGGCTGCCCGGGCCAGCCGGGTTATGCTGTCCAGAAGCACCACCACATCATGATTTTGTTCCACCAGGCGTTTGGCCTTGGCCAGGGCCAGCTGGGCAACCTGGATATGATCATCTGCAGGACGGTCAAAGGTTGAACTTATCACCTCAGCGTCAACAGAACGATCCATATCGGTTACTTCTTCCGGCCTCTCATCGATGAGCAAAATCATCATCCGGGCTGCGGGGTGGTTGTTGCTGACGCTGTTGGCTATCTTTTTTAACAGCACGGTCTTACCGGCTTTTGGCGGAGAAACTATCAATCCGCGCTGACCCAGCCCCACGGGAGCTATCAGATCCAGAAGTCGGGTGGAGACATCGCTGGAGCTGCGCTCAAGTTTGATCTTCTTTTGAGGATAGAGCGGGGTTAGATCTTCAAAATAAGCCCTATCGCGGGCTCTTTCCGGGTTTTGATAGTTGATGGCCTCAATCCTTAAAAGTGCAAAATACCTCTCGTTGTTTTTCGGCTCACGAACCTGGCCTGAAACTACATCGCCGGTTCTGAGGTCAAATCTGCGAATCTGCGAAGCCGAGATATAGATATCATCGCTGGAAGGAAGATATTTGGAGGGCCGGATGAAACCATAACCCTCATTTTCGATAACTTCTAACACCCCTTCCGCAAAGATATTCCCCCCTTTTTCCGTCTCCTGCTCGAGCAGGGCGAAGATGAGATCCTTCTTTCGCATGCTGGAATAACCCTCTATTGATTTTTCCTTGGCAAGCTCATGCAGCTCGGATATAGTCATATTTTCCAGTTCAGAAATATGCAAGCCTGAACGCCTCCTTAAATTTTTCATGATTCAAAGATAAAGCAGCAGCCAGAGAGTTCCTACATAAAGAATCAAAATCAGAGCTGGAGAGAACCCTATATGTAATAAACTGTGCCGGGTACGATAAAACAAACCAGACAAAAGCAGAACCGTCATGATTACGGTGACAAAAATCAAAATGAGATTGTGGAACGGGTCAGCTGCCAGCATACTCGAATAATAAAATCCATCTACAACAGCTGGTAAAACCAGATTGATCATACTGCTGCCCATAATTATCGCCGCCGCCATTTCGGGATGATCGCGTCCAGCCGCAGAAGCTGACGCGCTGAGCTCGGGGAGCGAAGTTATTACCGCAACCAGGCCGGCTCCTATAAAGGTGCTGCCCATACCGGTCATCAATACCAGCCGATCGCTCAAATATCCGAGCCTGATGCCCGACAATATGATTACAGCTGCCGAAGTCAGCAGGATCATATACTGTCCCACAGAAGATTCTCTCTCCCGGGCGGCCGCGCCCTCCCCGGGGAAAGGAACAATATTTTCCATTTCCTCGAAATCAATATCAAAATTTTCAACTTTATTTTCATTATTGATGCTTTTTTCAAAATTATATATCATTTTCAGGCCGGACAAAAATATCGCGAAGAGCACAAAACTTTCGGGAGCAAAGCGAAATTGTAGGGGAATAGCTGCGGTGAGCAAAT
Source organism: Halarsenatibacter silvermanii (assembly GCF_900103135.1). Lineage (NCBI taxonomy): Bacteria > Bacillati > Bacillota > Clostridia > Halanaerobiales > Halarsenatibacteraceae > Halarsenatibacter > Halarsenatibacter silvermanii. The sequence goes on from NZ_FNGO01000002.1 coordinate 60,401, forward strand.
ACAATGTGAAGAATATTCCCAGCGAGCTGCTCATCATAATTGATATGAAACCGACGAGCAGGTGCGAAAAAGACAGGCTGAGAAGCAGAAAGCCAGGCCCCTGCCCAAGGTCGAGAAGAGCCAGCAGGGTAAAATTGAAAAGATTACTGCCCAAAAGGCCGGCCAGTCCAGATTCTATAGCTTCGAGCCTCACCGCTGTGACCGTGGTTGCCAGCTCAGGCAGCGAGGTAACAGCTGCCAGAATTATCATACAGGTCAACATCTGGCTGAATCCGACTTTATCAGCAATATTTTCCACCGATAAGACCAGATAATGACCCGACAGAGCAATCAGCAGAATCACAACCAGAAGTTCAACAGTTAACAGCAAATAAATCACCTGCAGGACCGATAAATTTCCACCGGCCTCCCGAATTTAATCCGGAAGGCCGGCGGTTTATTTACTGATCAATCACCAAAATGATAGATTATCTGTCAGGCTTTGTTCTGGCTGCCGAAAGTATGGATTTTTTCTTTAACTTTTTCAGCCATGGCATCCCGGGCCGGACCACAGTATTTGCGTGGATCGTAAAGATCGGGATCCTCATCAAAAAGCTCTCTGACCCTGGCGGTGAAAGCCTGCTGGAAAGCGGTATTAACATTTACCTTGCGGATCCCCAGATCTATTGATTTTTCGACATCGGCGCTGGGAACTCCCGATGCTCCATGTAAGACCAGAGGTATATCGACATTGTTATTGATTTTCTCCAGCCTCTCAAAATCGAGATCAGGTTCTCCTTTATAAACTCCATGGGCGGTTCCTATAGCCACAGCCAGACAATCGACACCGGTACGTTCGACAAATTCGGCTGCCTCTTCGGGGTCAGTCATGGCCGCCTCTTTTTCCGTAACTGTGACATCGTCTTCAGTTCCCACCAGTTTACCGAGTTCAGCCTCGACGCTGACTCCTACGCTGTGAGCAGCTTTAACCACTTCTTTTGTTTGAGCTATATTCTCCTCAAAAGGTTCTTTAGAAGCATCTATCATCACTGAAGACCATCCTTTTCTAATGCAGCGCATAGCGGCTTCGAAACTGCCTCCATGATCCAGATGCAGAGCTGCCGGCAGCCCGGTATTTTTCAGAAAACCTTCGACCATACCCACCACGTGATCGATCCCCATATAACTTATGGCACCTTCACTCGTGGCCAAAATGAGAGGAGAATTTTCTTCCTCGGCCGCTTTTACTATGGCCTGAAGTGATTCGAGATTGTTAACATTAAACCCCCCGACTGCATAACCCTCTTCATCGGCTGCTTCCAGAATTTCTGCCATCGGTACCAGCTGTGAAAGCATATTAACACACTCCTGTTATCAATTTTATTATTTCAGATAAGGTTCTTCTTATTAGCAGTTGATAGTTATCGTGTGAGATCATAATGGCTGGAAGACAATTCCAGGTCCTCCTGATTCCTGAGCCAGCTGACATCGGCCTCGCCGGCAGCAGGGACGCTCAACAGAGCTCCACAAAAACTGCAGGTCAGAGTTACCCGTTCAGAGTCCAGTTCGATATTTATGTCAAAATTACCGCACTCACAGATAATGCGACCGGCGGCGGCAAAATCGTGCAGTACATCGAGCACAGTCAGCATGGCTTCGGGATTTTCAAAATCGTCGAACCCGAGTCCATCGGCCAAAAGCTCAAGCTCCTGCTGCTGACGATCGACCCTGTGCTTGAGTTTGACATAACTGCCGCAGCATCCCAGCTGCAGACCCGAACGAGGACAGCTCAAATCTCTGGCTCCTTCTCTGCCCCAAAAAGACTGCTCGGGAATTTCCAGCCTGTGACGACAGTCGCAGACCAGACAGTAAGGCAGAAGTATTATCGAGCCGCCCTCCCGACTGATACTGATCTTTTCGACCCCGCACTGGCAGCGGTACTTAAGCTTTCGGTTTCCGGAAAGCTGAAAAATATTGACCTGGTTTATCTCCAATCTGCCGCAGGAAGAACAGCGTATGAGGAGTGATGATTTCTTTTCTATAAGCATAATTTTTTAGAATCTGCAGCGGGTTCAAAACCGATTGTTAAATCACCTGGCATTCAGGCAGATTCCGCACCTCCCCTATACCTAATTATTCTGCACAGAGGGTAAAATTCCTCTGTTCCAGCGGCAAATTAACTGCCGTCAGCAAAATTTAATCGTAGACGTAAAATCCCTGACCGCTTTTACGTCCCAGCTGCCCGGCCCTAACCTTTTTCTTTATCAGCGGGCAGGGCCGATATTTATCATCGCCAAATTCTTCGTGCAGAGTCTCCATGATCGAAAGACATACATCGAGGCCGATCAAATCCCCCAGCGCCAGCGGGCCCATGGGATGGTTGGCTCCCTTGCGCATGGCTTTATCGATATCGGCTGCTTCCGCCACCTGATTTTGCAGCATAAAAGCGGCCTCATTGATCATAGGGATTAAAATTCTATTTACTATAAATCCGGGAGACTCACGCACTTCCACAACTTCCTTGCCTGTGTCACTCATAAAACTGCAGACCCTGGAAAAAACACTGTCTTCAGTGGTAAGGCCCTCTACACATTCAACCAGTTCCATGATGGGAACCGGATTGAAAAAATGAACTCCCATCATTTTTTCCGGTCGATCAGTCATAGATGCCAGCTCGGTTATACTGAGAGCTGAGGTATTGGATGCTAAAATGGTTTCAGGGGGACAGATGGTGTCCAGATCCTGAAAAATTTTCTCTTTGATATCTTTCTTCTCAGAAGCAGCTTCGATGATAAGCTCTCTATCCTTCATGAGTTTGAGATCGGTTGTGGTCTCTATTGAATCAAGAATCTCATCCTTATTTTCAGAGCTCAGACGATCTTTTTCCACCAGCTTGTTCAAAGATTGTTCGATGTGCTCTCCGGCATCTTCCAGAAATTGCATCTTGATATCATGCAGCACCACATCACAGCCGGCCGCAGCCAGATGCTGAGCTATACCGCTGCCCATCGTCCCGGCTCCCACAACTCCAATCCTGCTCATTTCCATAATTTAATCACCCCTGCTAAGTTTTTTGGCGAAAGCTGTCAGTCTTTCCCCCAGCCTTTCAGCCAGCTTGCGGGCTTCCTCGTCATCGGAAATTTTTCGAAAGTTCCCGTCATCTTTCTTTCTCGTACCGACAACCCATCCCGGCTCGGTCACAGGATTATTTTTACCGCCTACGACCACCATGCCGTGCAGAAGGGCAAAACGATGAAGAAATTCTATAACATGCTCCCCCCCACCCTGTTTTAGGCCGGAACTGGCCAGAGCGGCGAAGGGTTTGTCGGCAAGTTTGTGTCCATCCATCTTGAGATAGCGGGTGCGGTCCAGAAAAGCTTTGAAATTTGCAGGAATAGAAGCAAAGTAGCTGGGAGCAGCAAGAATTAGACCATCGGCTGACTCCATACTGCTGGCTGCCCGGTGAAGATCATCCTCTATGACACACTGCTTTTCCCTCAAACAGCTGTCACAACCCCGGCAGTGCTCGATGGTGTAATCTGTCAGATCCAGCAGGGCGCTGTCAGCCCCCTGACTGCGAACTCCTTTAAGAGCACCCTCGAGCAGAAAATGGGTGCCTCTTTGAACCGGACTCCCCTGAATACCGAGTATTTTCATCTGTAAATCTCCCCTCTGAAAAAATATCCGGAAATATCTCCGGGATTATTTATTTCACGATAATATGATATTTCTGTCTGTTTGATCGGTTGATCGGTTGATTTTGGAGCTCAACTCTAAATATTTTCGTCAATGAAGCCCTTGGAATCTCTGATATTTTCTGGATAGTCCTCGCGGGCAAAGCAGGTACCGAAAGCTTCAGTTTCGTAACTGCTGCCGGAGAGATGCCCCTCGCGAATGCCGTGATTTATGGCCGACTTTATAAGCCCTACAGCTTCAGGAACATGATTGGCTATCTGTCTGCCCAGCTTGCGGGAGGAACGAAGAAGATCTCTGGGAGTGACCAGTCTGTTTATAAGCCCCACTTCATAAGCCTCGCTGGCATCAATTATTTTGCCGGTGAACATAAGCTCTTTGGCCAGTCCCATACCGACCATGCGGGGCAGCCGCTGGGTACCATCAAAACCCGGCACAAGCCCCAGTTTCACCTCCGGCTGACCGAATCTGGCCCGACTGGAAGCTAATCTCAAATCACAGGCCAGCGCCAGTTCAAGTCCTCCCCCCAGAGCATAACCATTGATCGCGGCCAGGACTATTTTGCTGCTCTGTTCTATGTCGCTGCATATAGATTGACCCAGCCTTGAAAGCTCGCGCGCTCTTCTCGGCGTAAGATCCTCAAGCCAGTCCAGGTCCGCTCCCACGCTGAATGATTTCGATCCCATGCCGGTAAGAATGATTATACGAATTTCATCTTCCTTGCGAATCTCCTCCAGTGCTCGCTGCAGTTCCAGGAGCATCTCCTTGTGATAGGCGTTCATGACTTCCGGGCGATTGAGAGTAATAAGGGAAAGACAGTCGTCCTTTTCCAGGCTTATATACTGATAATTCACATTATAACCTCCCAGGCTTTACTTTTCTTGCCCGATCTGACGGGTTTAGCCACTGAAATCGCTGCTCTCCTGATGATTTAAAGCGGCATCTATAAAACCCTCGAAAAGCGGATGAGGATCATTTGGTCTGGAGGTGAATTCGGGATGAAATTGAACTCCGATAAACCAGGGATGTTCCGGCAGTTCTATGATTTCCACCAGGCGTTCATCGGGGGAGAGGCCTGACATAACCATACCTTTTTCTTCGAGATCGCTGCGATATCTATTATTTAACTCGTAACGGTGGCGATGCCGTTCGTAAACTACCTCCTGGCCGTAAAGATTTCGGGCCAGAGTTTCCGGCTCGAGCCGACAGGGATAACGCCCCAGCCGCATGGTGCCTCCCATCTTCTCAATATCCTTTTGTTCGGGCATCAGATCGATCACCGGTTCTTCGGCCTCTGAATCCACCTCGGTCGTACCTGCTCTCTCCAGACCGGCCCTGCTGCGGGCAAACTCTATCACAGCACACTGCATTCCCAGACACAGCCCGAAGAAGGGAATCTCCTGCTGTCGGGCATATTTTATCGCTGACACCTTGCCCTCTATGCCGCGTTCGCCGAAACCGCCGGGAATGATAATCCCATCCAGATGAGCAAGCTCATCCTCCAGATCTGCCGAATCCAGATCATCCGATTCAATCCATTCTATCTCCACCTCGCAATCGTGAGGTATACCGGCATGATCTAAAGCTTCGATGATGCTTAAATAAGCATCGGGAAGCTCAACGTATTTACCTATCAATCCTATCCTGGCTTTTTTGGTCCGATTTTTCATCTTTTTCACCAGCCGGCGCCAGGATTCAAGATCGAGGTCCTCAGTCTCCAGATTGAGCTTATCTATAACGATTTCGTCAAGCCCTTCATCCTGCATATCGAGAGGAAGCTGATAAATATATTCCACATCGACCGCTTCGATAACCGCTTCTCTCTCGATATCGCCGAAAAGTGAAATTTTATCCTTAACTTCCTCGGTGAGCTCCCGATCCGCCCTGCAGACTATGGCATCGGGATGAATTCCAATGCTGCGCAGTTCTTTGACGCTGTGCTGGGTTGGTTTGGTCTTGAGTTCGCCGGCAGTGTCCAAATAGGGCACCAGAGTGCAGTGTATATAACAGACCCTGTCAGGACCCAGCTCACCCTTCATCTGACGGATGGCCTCAAGAAAAGGAAGGCCCTCTATATCTCCAACAGTTCCGCCTATTTCGGTGATAACAACATCGAAATTGCCTTCCTGTCCGGCCCGTCGCACCCGACTTTTGATTTCATCGGTGATATGAGGGATAACCTGAACGGTCGAGCCCAGGTATTCTCCTTTTCGCTCCTTGCTTATAACATTACCGTAGACCATTCCAGTTGTTACATTGTTATTCTGGCTCAAATCGGTGTCGATGAAACGCTCGTAATGTCCCAGATCAAGATCGGTTTCGGCCCCATCATTGGTTACAAATACCTCTCCGTGCTGATAGGGGCTCATAGTCCCCGGATCAACATTTATATAGGGGTCAAATTTTTGAATGGTGACTTTAACCCCTCTGCTCTTCAAAAGTCTGCCGAGAGAGGCAGCCGTTATACCCTTGCCCAGGGCAGAAACAACCCCTCCGGTTACGAATATATAGTCTGTCAATTTTATCTCCTCCTACATCTGCTCCGGCGCGGAAACGCCGATCAAATTAAGTGCATTGATCAATACCGTCCTGGTTACTTCTACCAGTTTAAGCCGGATGAGACTTTTAGAGCGGTCATCGCCCAGCACCTGACATTTATTATAGAATACGTGGAAGGCGTTTGCCAGATCATATATGTAGTTAGCCAGCCTGTGGGGAGCACGTCCCCGGGCGGCTTCCTTTACCTCCTCGGGAAAATATACCAGATGGCGCAAAAGCTCCAGCCCGGCCTCGCTGTCCAGAAGAGACCAATCGGCTGCGGACAGCTCCTCACAGAGATCATCGGCTTTCTCGATTATGCTGCAGATACGGGCATGCGAATACTGAATATAGTATACCGGATTATCTTTGGATTCCTTTTTGGCCAGATCGAGATCAAAATCGAAATGGCTGTTGGTGCTGCGCATTATGAAAAAATAACGAGCAGCATCCAGACCTATTTCATCCATGAGCTCACGCATGGTGACAAATTCACCCTCGCGTTTGGACATAGGCAGCCTTTCACCGCCGCGCAGCAGGTTAACTATCTGGACTATGATGATTTCCAGTTTATCCCTTTCATGGCCAAGAGCTTCGATAGAGGCTTTCATCCTATCTATATACCCGTGATGATCAGCTCCCCAGACATTTATTATTTTGTCAAATCCTCGTTCCAGCTTATCCTGATGATAGGCGATATCTGCGGCCATATAGGTGGGCGATCCATCTGATTTGATCATGACCCTATCTTTATCATCGCCAAATTGAGAGGAGGCAAACCATAACGCTCCTTCTTCTTCATAAATATAATCCTGCTCGCGCAGATAATCAACAACCTCCTCTATACGATCCTCCTCATGCAGACTTCTTTCGCTGAACCAGTTATCAAATTCTATCCCAAAATCGTTAAGATCCCGCCGGATGATCTTCAAAATTCGATCGTAGGCAAATTCCCGGCATATTTCAAAAGCCTCTTCCTCCGGTTTGTTCAGCAGCTCACGTCCGTATTCCTCCTTTAACTCCTCTGCTATCTCGATCAGATACTCGCCTCGATAGCTGTTTTTTGGCATCTCTATCTCCTGTCCGAAAAGCTCCTGATAACGCAGAAAAGTTGATCTGCCCAGAAGCTCCATCTGGTTGCCGGAATCATTGATCAGATACTCCCTCTCCACTTCATAACCTGCGTGGGAGAGAATGGAAGCTGTCGTATCACCGACAACAGCTCCCCGGCTGTGTCCTACGTGCAGAGGACCGGTGGGATTTACACTGACAAATTCAACCTGAACTTTCCTGCCGCTGCCGAAGTCGGTGCGCCCGAAATCCTCTCCAAGCTCTAAAATTTTATCGGCAGCCTCATAAAGCCAGCGGTCATCTAGCCAGAAATTGATAAATCCCGGCCCGGCAATCTCCGTTTTTTCGACCAAATCGCTGGAAAATTCCTCTTTTAAACCTTCGGCCACCTGGCGGGGATTCATATTCAGCCTTCCCCCCAGTGCCAGGGCCAGGTTTGTGGCATAATCTCCGTGATCGTCCTCGCGGGGCACTTCCACTTCAACCGGTGGCAGGTCGGAATTCGCGATATCGGGATCGAGAAAACTTTCTCTGGCCGAGCGAAGCTCTGCGATCAATTCTTCTTCAACTTCCTGGACTGGGTTAAACGACATCCTGTCCTGCACTCCTTCCTGAAATTGCTTAAATTCTTTCCTGTCCTAATTTTTCTCCGTCAGATTTCTTCTTGAGAGTTTCAAAATCTTTGACCACACAACCCTGCTTTTCGAGCTGTTCCATAAGTTTTTTTAATGCCCTGGTGCTGCCAATCAAAGAGGAAGTTATAAAGGCAAAAGCATCCTGACCCACGGTATGTTTGCAGCGATCGAGCGTGGGAGGAATATCTTCGGCCGGCCTTCCTTTTATCAAGCCTTTGGTAGGGCTGCCCACAACAACCAGGTCGTATTTATGAAAGCTGATTTCGTCTCCTTCTCCGGAAGCAGCCAGAAGTTCTGCTCTGTGCCCCTGAGATTCAGCTCCCTCTTTTATCCCACGGGCCACCTTTTCGGCAGCGCCCTCCTGCGAGTAAATGATGAGAATATTTTTCATTCCTATATTCTCTCCTTCCCGTGCTTCGACCCGGTTCTACATCTCTCTATTATTTATTTCCACTCTCACCGAAAAAATCCTGTATTTTTTTGCGGTACAATCAAGTGACAGCGATCGCTGCAGGGGAAATTTAATGAGAGGATTCACAAAACCGAACAGATAAACAGGAGGAAAGCATTAGCTGCCTGAAAGAAAATGCCAGCAAACTCCGGCAGCTCATGATTTCCCCCTGCTTTTGAGTGTTTAAATCAAATTTTGGTTCTTCCTGTTAAAAGTTACTGGGCGAGTTCGAGCTCCTTGAGCAGTTTGCCCTTGGGCATATAACCGACCAGTTTGTTATCAACTTCGCCGTCGTTGAACACAATCATGGTAGGGATGCTCATAACTTCGAATCTGGAAGCTGTTTCCTGATTGTCATCAACATTTAATTTGCAAACTTTCAATTCATCTTCGTAGTTTTCAGCTATCTCCTCGATCACCGGAGCCAGCATCTTGCAGGGACCGCACCATGATGCCCAAAAATCTACCAGCACCGGTCTGTCAGCCTCCAGCACTTCCTCTTCAAAATTCTCATCTGTTACTTCTATTGGTTCGCTCATATTTTAATCCTCCCAATTTAATTTGATGAAATAAAAATAGCGTTATAATCTTTATTTTCTACTATACTATCATAACTACTGCCGACATAAAAGTAAGTAAACCAGTATACAAGAAATTTCCGGCTTTTATTCCACTTTCTTTTTTGCTACCATTCCCAGCACAGCCACCGGATCTTTGGGTGTAGAATAGGGAGGAGCATAGCCGAGATCCATCTGGAAAAGGTCGTCAGCTGTCTGTCCGGCATAGATAGCGCTGGCCAGCACATCGATTCTTTTATCAACCCCATCTCTGCCCACGGCGGCAGCCCCCAGCAGCCTGCCGGAAGTGCGGTCAAAAACTCCACGCAGAGAAAAAGGTTCAAAACCGGGATAATAGCCGGCATGATTGGGCACCTTCACCGTAATCGGGACGGGATCATATCCGGCTTTTGCCGCCTCCTCAACCTGAATGCCGGTTGCGGCCACCGTAAAGTCAAACACCTTGGTGATGCCGGTTTTGAGGACACCGTAATGCTCGGCTTCTCCTCCGGCAGCATTTGTTCCTGCGGTTCTGCCCTGCTTATTTGCGGTTGAACCCAGGGGCACCCAGGCTTTTTTTCCGGTCACCAGATTGACAGTCTCCGCACAATCTCCACAGGCATAAACATTTTCGCGGTTTGTCTCCATTGCGGTATTTACCCGAATAGCATCGCTAACTCCCAGTTCGATGCCAGCCTCAGCAGCCAGCTCCGTGTCCGGACTGATGCCGATAGAATTCAAAACCAGATCGGTTGCCAGCTTCCGACCGCTTTCAGTAACCACCTCTCTCACTTTCTCTCCGCCGGAAAAATGGCTGACGCCATCATTCAACACCAGCTCAACTTCCTGGTCGCGCAGATGATCTTCGAGCTTTTCAGAGAGTTCATCAGGAATCAGAGGCAGCACATGTTCCTGCTGTTCAACCAGGGTTACTTCCATATCCAGCTCTGCAAACGATTCGGCCATCTCCAGTCCGATCAGCCCTGCTCCCACAATTGTCACTCGCTCCGGCCGGGAAGACTGGACGGTCTTTTTGATTCTGTCGGCATCGTTTACCCGCCGCAGAGTAAAGATATTGTCCAGATCTATACCGGGAATGGGAGGAATTATCGGAGAAGCACCGGTGGCTAAAATCAGCCTGTCAAAATCCTCACTTCCGGCAGTATTATCGCTGAGATTTTTGTATTCAACGCGGTGATCGTCCAGATTAAGAGAGGTAACTTCGTGACCGGTTTTTACCTCTACACCGTATTTTTCCGAAAACTCTTCCGGATAATTTGCGATCAGCTGATCGCGCTCGGGAATTACACCTGAGATATAATAGGGCAAACCACAGCCGGCATAGGAAATATCCTGATCTTTTTCCAGTATCACTATCTCGGCATCCTCCATCTCTCTGGATGCTTTGGCGGCCGCACTGGTTCCAGCAGCCACCCCTCCTACGATTACTATCTTCAAAATTTTTCCTCCTTTATATGAACCTCATTTAGCTGTACTGTAAGATATAAAGCTTCGTTCACAATGAAATTTTTCCCCGATCTTATACGATATCTATCAACTGATAACAAAAAGATCCAAAATTAACAAAAAGCAGCAGTTAATGGCGGCGACGAGTCCAGGATATCAGACGAAATACGGCAGCAAATCCGATGACAAAACTGATCAGCTCGGGAAAGCCGGGGCTGGTCGGAATCACACCGGCCACCGAGCCCAGAATCAAACCGCTGAGCAAAAACATAAGCTGGCGGCGATAACGCCTGATAAGCCAGCTCAAAAGCCAGGCAAAAACCAGCAGTCCAACGACGGTACCCAGTCCATAAACCAGTAAAACCAGAAACTGAAGTTCGGCTATTGCGGTGATTATCTGTCGGTATACGCCCAGAACCACAAACAGGCTGGCACCGCTGATGCCCGGCAGCAGCATGGTTACCGAACCCAGGATGCTGGCCCCAAAAATCATGAGGAGCGAAGCGGCAGCCTCAGTTTCTCCTTCGCCTGTTAAAAACAGAGCCAGGATGATTCCCAGAACTGCCAGCAGGGGATTAATTATTTTTATTCTCCCCCCGGAAAAATCCCGGCGGGCTTCATGCCAGGTAACCCTGAGAGAGGCTAAAATCATGCCGGCCAGAAGAGCCATCAAAAGATCGGGATATAGATCGAATACGCGATCGATCACGGTAGCTCCCAGCAGCGCTCCCAGTCCGGCTCCGGCTCCCAGAGGGATTAAAAAAAGCAGGTCCAGATTTTTGATAGCCAGAAGCAGCGGTTCGTAGATATAAAAGATGAGAGCTACAGTCCCTCCGCTCATACCGGGCAGGGTGTTGGCCACACCGAAGGGCAGCCCTTCTAAAAATAATCGGAGCCAGCCCGGTCGAGCGCCGGCATTTTTATTCTCCTCCGGGTTTTCGCCAGAACTGCTCGCAGGGTCATCCTGCGGTTTCATTCCTTCCGTCTCATCCATTTCGTTTTTCACCGCCGCTCAGCGGCACTTCAGCCGGCGAATCCCGGGTTATCCTGTGCTGATCTTCGTAAATCGTCAGAGTCAGCGGATCACCTCCGATTAATTCAACATCTATGCCGGATTCTGATATGGAAACCTGCAGCAGTGAATTTTGAAAGTTTAGATGAAATTGATAGCTGTCCCAGCTTTCGGGCAGCATGGGACTTATGCTGAGCTCTCCTCCTTCGGCCTTTTTGCCGGCAAACCCCTCAACGACAGCCATCCAGGTTCCAGCCATGCTGGTGATATGCAGGCCATCTTCGGTATCGCGATTTACATTTTCCAAATCCAGCCGGGCGGTGCGCAGATAAAGCTCATAGGCCTTGTGCGGATAACCGATCTCGGCAGCAATCACTGCATGAATACAGGGGGAGAGCGATGATTCGTGGACGGTGCGGGGTTCATAAAAATCAAAGTTTTTCTTTTTGGTCTCCCGATCATATTGATCGGAGAGAAAATAAAGCCCCTGCAGCACGTCCGCCTGCTTGACGTAGGGAGAACGGAGAATTTTATCCCAGGACCAGTTTTGATTTAGGGGTAAGTCTTCTGCATCGAGATCGGAGACCTTATCCAGCTTTTTATCGCGGTATCCATCCTGCTGCTCAAAAATTTCGCGCTCCTGCCAGCGGGGCAGATACATTTTTTCCGTTATATCGCGCCAGCGCTCTAATTCCTCTTCGGTAAGCTCCAGCCGGGATAAAAGCTTTTCACTGCGCTCTGGGTGCTCCTTCTCGAGATAATTTTTGACATCAAAGGCATAATTCAGACACCAGACTGCCATCCGGTTGGTATACCAGTTATTGTGAACATTATTTTCATACTCGTTGGGACCGGTGACACCGATTATCATATATTTGTCCCGGCGCGGATTATAATGAGCCCTATCGGACCAAAAACGAGCCACAGCAGCTATAACCTCAAAGCCATAATCAGCCAGATACTGACGATCGCCGGTATGGCGAATATAATTATAGATGGCATAGACTATGGCAGCATTGCGGTGAATTTCTTCGAAGGTGATCTCCCATTCATTGTGACATTCCTCGCCATTCATGGTAACCATGGGATAAAGAGCACCATCGAGTCCCAGCTTATCAGCATTTTCCCGGGCTTTATCGAGATGGTGGTAACGGTACAAAAGCAAATTGCGGGCTATTTCGTCGTCCTTGCTGTTGAGATAAAAAGGCAGGCAGTAAGCTTCGGTATCCCAGTAGGTGGCTCCCCCGTACCTTTCGCCGGTAAATCCTTTGGGCCCGATATTCAGCCGGGGATCATGACCTGTATAGGTCTGATTGAGGTGAAAAATATTAAAGCGGATGCCCTGCTGGGCCTTCTTATCGCCCTCTATTTTGATATCGTTATCCCGCCAGATCTCCTGCCACTCTCCAACGTGTTCGTCCAAAAGCCCGTCATAACCGCAGGAAGCAGCCTCCCTGACCCTATCTTCGGCTCTGGCCGCTGTCCTTTCTTTTTTATAATCGCGGTCCGTGGTTACCCCGATGTATTTGGTAAGATTTATCTCCTGACCGCGCTCAGCGCTGACCTGGATGTTCTCGGCTATGAATTTTTTGCGTTCGATAGGTTCTCTTTCAATCCCTGTTCCCTCTTCAACCTGAAGGCCGCTGAGCTCTGATCTCATGGCTGTGGCGACGTTAAATTCTGATTTCTTAGTGCGAAGAGTCAGCTGACCTCCGCCGGAATGGACCCCGCGGTCGACTTCCTCCCAAAATATCTCATCATAATTGGCATCTTCGTTCCTGATGTTGCCATCAATATGAGGGCTAAAACTGATATCAACCGGCTTCTCCAGCGGGGTGATGCTGTAAGAAATAGCAGCAACCTCGCGCCGGGCCAGGCTTAGAAAACGCTCGACTGAAACTTCGATACGATTGTCTTTTTCCGGCGAAGCTGCCGTAAACTCGCGCCGCAAAACCCCCTTCTGCATATTTAAAATTCGCTTAAAATCTTCCAGATGCCACTGTGCTAAATCCAGGCGCTCGCCTCCTATTTCAACATCGATACCGATAAAATCGGCCGCGTTGGGAACTTTGGCATAATACTCGGGATAACCAATTTTCCACCAGCCCACCACGGTTTTGTCGGGATAATAAACTCCGGCTATATAGGTGCCCTGCAGACTGTCGCCGCTGTAATGCTCTTCAAAATTGCCGCGGATACCCATGTGCCCGTTGCCCAGACTCATAACGCTTTCGGCAAAACGATTTTTATCCGGCGAAAAACCCTTTTCCACGATGCGCCATTCGTCTATCTGGAAATAATCTTCAAAGTCATTTTTATTATCTTTTCGCTCTTCGAAAGAACTTCCCATTTTTAATAAATCTCCTTTCCAATTTAAAAATAAAAAGGTAATATTCGAATCTATCTTTAAGATATTAAGTAGTAAAGCATACTAAAGAAATCACTCCATATAAATTAAGTTCTGATTGAAATTATAACATAAAATTACTCCTTAAGTCGAACTAAAAATTTATATATACAACAACAGGAGGTGTAAAGTTTGTCCTTTAATAATATAAAGAAATACCTTGAACAAAAAGGAGAACCTCAATATGTAATAAAGGACATCATAAGAAAAAGCAATATAATAAAATTTATCTGGTGTAATTCTTATAAAAAAGAAATCAAAAGATCCGATTTTTCTTCTCAAATTAAAAAAATTAACCTGCTCGATCTTCTAGAAAGAAAGAATTTAACAGAACTTTTATTGAATAGGAATATTAAAATCAAAAACTCTAAAATCACTAATTTTTACTATAAAGATTTTTCCTCTGAAAATTGTAAGCTGTTATATAAAGAATCTTTCAGAAAAAACTTTATAAAAAAAGGTGCCTGGGATAAAAATAAAATGGAGCTAATTCCGAATTTTTACGAAAAATTTGACTCCGTCGGACCAATAGCTTTTAAAAGCATGATCCAATTATTTGAAAATGATCTGCCCTATAATAAAACAAAAGAATTTAAGCATAAATTCAACAACGAAAATTTGAATGCAAACATCTGCGAAAAGCAGTACCACAAATTATATAACAAAATGAAAGAAGAAGGATATAAAAGCCAAAAAGAGATGGGCAACTATATAAAAGGGTCTAAAATGCTTGATGAAATTAGAATTGCAATTGATAGAAATGGAAAACCCGGTTTTATAGCCAGTGGTGGTAATCATAGATTGGCTATAGCAAAAATATTAAACATCGAAAAATTACCAGTTATAGTAGATGGAGTGCATTCTAAATGGGCCAAAAAATGCGTTGAAAAATACAATAAAAATGATGTTTTAAAGGCAATTAATCAGGGTCTACAAAATCTAGGTTCAAAATAAAGTTCTATTAAGATATCATTCATTTAATAGTAATTTTTTCTTCTCTTCTTCTTTCGGACGAAATCTTAAATTAAATAGTTTTTTTGCCATGTCTTCAGGGTATATATTTTTTTTAACCACAATCCAATCCTCTATATTTTTTGTATCCAGTAATTGATGTTTATTTGATACAGATAATTTATTCATGCTTACTCTATTATCATAAAGTACTACTGGAATTTCAGACCAGCCTAATGCAGCCAGGACAGCCGCTCTTCTTCTCCCACTGCAAATATGAACTTTAAATTCCCAATTGTCCTTTAAAATAACCCCCTGTATAAAACTGGAGTTAATAGTACTATTCCTTCCAAATTTATAGCCTTCTTTCTTAATTTTAGAAAATAAATTTAAAAGAGAATAAAAATCCTTCTTTTTGGGATAAAAATCTTTCTCGAAATGATAACCATGAAAATATTTTTCTTTTTTAATTTCTTTTTTATCAGCCTGAATCCAACCCCGATAAGGTATGCATGTTAAATTATCGAAATTATCCAACTGATTTTTTAAGCTATCAGGCACATATTCAGATAAATATATATCCCTATCTCCAAAAAAATTCTTTTCAAATTTTGATTTTTTAATCAAAGAAACAATATTTGATCTCATCTTTTTTATTAAGGAATCCTGGTATTTCATATCTTTTTTTCTTTTGAATTGTTTTACCTGTTCCACATACGGATTAAAATTTTTTAACGAAAACGACACCAGCCCCCCCATGCTTATCAAACAGTTTTTTATCGGAACATAAAAAACATTTTTGTTGAGCCTGGACACTTTATTCATTCTTCTAATTAATTCATTAAACAGAATTTTAAGCTTCAATTTTGTTATCCTCCTTGCTAATATCCAGTTAACAAATGGCGTCTTTATATAAACTAACAAATCCCGCTAATAAAAACATCAATATAGCCGCTGTACTCCTATTATGTATGGATAAATGTGTTAGAGTGTGCAAATAAAATGAAAACAAAATTATTAAAAAAGAGGATAAATATGCAGAGCCTAAATTTTTGATGGATTTAACACTTTTACAAGCCCGTATTGCCATAGTAAAAATATTAATCGTAAAAGCAGAAATGTAAATTAAACCTATCAATCCTAATTCTATAGCAAATTGAAGAAATAAATTATGGGTATGTCTTCTCATTCCTCCTGAAATGTCATATTCATATTGAGCATAAGCATAATAATTACCCGGTCCAACACCAAAAATTAAGCTTTTTCCTTCTAACATTTCTAAAGTCAAAGGCCACTTATCTATTCTTGAATCTTCTAATTCAATTATAGATCTAGCTCTATCAAAATAATCCTCCTGCATAAAAGGGACGCTTATCAGGAAAATCAAAATAATTATAATTAATATCTTTTTGTTATATAAAACTCCAAATAAAAGCAATCCACCAAATAAAGCAATCCAGGCTCCTCGTGTTTTTGTTATAATTATATTATAAAAGAAGTTTAAACTGGTTAAGCCATATAATATTTTATATTTTAACCCTATATCTTTTACCATATAAAAAAACAAAGGTATGAACAATAAAGAAATAAAATAAATTGCTCTTGTATTAACTCCCATTAAAGCATCAGCTCTTCTAGCATTAGTAAAATGATAATTCAAAATGCCATGAACACCTATTATAAAAGCACCGATCAAAAAATAATTGAGGATTTTCAAAAAATCTTTTTTATCTTTGACTATTTCAAAAAAAATCAAAAATGTAACAGTAGCCTGAAAAACTCTGCTCCATTTTCTAATAGCATAAGATGTATAATCAGCATAAAATATTCCAGCAAAAGAAATTAAATTAAAAACTAAAAACCATTTAACTAGAGGAATGTTTAAAAAATAATTTATCCTATTGCTTTTATTGAATACAATTATAATCCAACCCAACAAACCAAATAATAAACCTAAATAATGCAATGGATTAACAAAAGGAGCAAAAAATAATATTAATACAGCCCCAATTTCAATTAATTTCTTGCTTTTATCTAAATTAAATACATCCTGCACTAATCATCACTTCCTTTATTAGAATCTCGATATTTACGCCAATTTACTTTTTTATTCGTAAGTTCCTTCAATACTCGATTATATTTTTTTATATTCCATTTCTTATTATAATGACCCCTAAAAACATTTTTAAAAGATTTCTTCCACAATGATTCATAAGTAAAATTATATTTTTCAAATCTGTTCATAAATTTTGCCTTCAAACGGGCCAGCATATGAACTTTTAATCTTTCCGGCATAACCGGAAGTTTAAAAATATCATCAAAGTCAACCAAAAAAACTCTGGGTTTCTCATGAGGTTTTTGAATTAAAAAGTTGCCAGGGGCCGGGTCCTTATGAAGGAAATTATTATTAGCAAGTTTGACAATTAAATAAACAACCTGAGTAAACAAACTTTCTAATTTTTCTTTCTGCATATCATGTTGGATTTCTTTCCTCTTAATCAAATAACTACAATCAAAGCCACTCTCAATACCTTTACTTACGAAAATACTCGGTACATTGCTCAACAAATTATTTTTTCCCGTTATAGCAAATTCAGGTCTTATAGAAGGTATATTTAATTTATTTAATTCATAAGAGAGCTTCAGCTGCTTTATTGCTTCAATAGAAAAAAATTTTTCCTTCAAGATATAACTTGGCCTCTGGTAATCATATTTTTTTAAATAATAATCTTGATTGGACAGACAAGCTTTATACACTTCAACGTTTTTACTGCCCTGCCGGTTAATTAATTCAGCTTCTTTACTCCCCTTTTTTGAAGCTAACATATCAACGGCAATTTCGAGAATCTTATTATTAATATTCTCATTAGAAACGGGATAGTATAATTTTAGACCTGGAGAGATTTCTTTTTTTGCAAATTCATTATTTTTCACCGTGAAAACACTTCCCGTGTTTTTTGTCTTTCTAATTTTGTAGTATATTAGTTTATTTAGCTTTTGTTTTTTAATTTTTCACGAGTAATTTTTTCTATTTTATTTTTTAACTTTTCTTTGTCAAGATTTTTATTGATATTTTTTGTAAAGTCATCCAAAAACACTCTTTTATATTTATCTCTAATTTTAAAATTGAAAGCTCTTAAAAAATATTCATGGAGCCTGGCAATACTTCGTTTTTTCATAAAAAAGGGTAAATAAGGGTAGAAATATACGTTATCTATGTCTACTAAATTAATTTTAAAATCCTTTTGAACAAAAAAATTTGCCGGTTTAGGGTCAAGATGCAATATGTTATTATTTAATAATTTAGCCCAAATAACACCTAAATTACCGGCAATTTTAAGTTTTTCTCCGTTTGAATTTATTGATGGCGTATTGTTACAATAATTAGATAAACTAAATCCTTCAATTTCTTCTGTGACAAATAAACTGTCTTTCACAAAGAAAGAACGTTGGAATGTCATAGCTAATAAAGGATTAACCGTATTTATACCTCTTTTTTTTAACCTTTCTGCAGTTTTAAAATGCCTTATACCTTCAACTGAACGAAAAAGGTTTTTGAATATTTTAGATACTTGTGTATGCGAATAATACTTAACATAATAAACCTTTTTTTCATAATGTAATTTCAGAACCCCTCCCTTTTTTCTGGGTTTAACTGGTTCTATTTTGGAAAAATGACCCAAACAATCCCATTTCAGCTTCCCTTTTTCCCAAATTGTTTGAAGCAGATAGTTGGCAATATTTCGGAGCAAATTATTTTTATTGCATTCTTCCGGATAATATAGATTAATCCTTTTTTTGAGATTCTCTTTTTCAAATTTCATTCAACGTCAACTCCACTTTCAATAATTGAAAACAAATCATTCACATCTTTTGGCGTATTTTAAAAACGAATAATAAGAAAGCAACATCGATAAGATTAAGCCTTCTTTTCCCGAAAGAAACCCCAGCTGAAAAAGATATCTTTTTATAAATTCCAGTATAGGTCTGATAAACAATACGAAAAGATTGGGGCAGCTAGAATTTTCTTTAGCTAAATCGGTGTAATAATTTATTTTGTCAACAAAATCATTTATATCTTTGTATGTTTTGTGAATTAATGGGGTTTTTAGTTTGCCAGCTTCTCCTTTAAAGGATAGAGTTTCATGTACCTGTCCTGAATATCGATGTTCAGAAATGTTATAAAATAACCTTACTGTATAATCAGGATACCAGCCGCAGTGCTTCATCCATTTTCCCATAAAAAAATTTTTGCGAGGAAATTTAAAAACTTTTTTTTCAGGATCACTTGAAATCACGGTACTAATCTCTTGTTTTAATTCTTTAGGAATACGTTCATCAGCGTCAACGATTAAAATCCATTCAGCAGTTATTTTATTTATGCCAAAATTTCTTTGCGAAGAAAAATTGTTCATTTCTTTTTGAAATATCTTATCAGTATATTTTCTACAAATTGATATAGTAGAATCATCACTAAAAGAATCAACAATTACAATTTCATCAACCCATTTTATTGATTCTAAACAAGATTCAATCATATCTTCTTCATTATAAGTCAAAACTAATGCTCCTAAAGACATAGTTTCCACCTCATAATATGATTTATAACATTTTACATATCACGAATAATTTTTTTCAAATTCTTTGTGTTTATCAATTACGTCATAAAGACCCCATTTGAGCAATCTGTCATAAACATGCTTCATCACTTTTTTCATGAAGTCATCGGAAAAATCCTTTTTTAAATTACTCACAATTTTTTCTAGCAGGATCTTTTTTTCTTCAAAAGTAATTAATGTATTTCGTGCATACATGATGGCCAATAATTTAGAAATATTTCTTTTAATGAAATAAACAGGCAAAAATCTTAGTTTTTTAACATTGTCCAAATCCAGCAAAACCAGTTCAAACTTGCCTTTGTTTTTAATAATAAAATAATTTATAAGAGAAGGATCACCATTTAAATATCTATAATTTAACATTAAAGAAAATTTCCTCGCAAATAAATTTAAAATTTTTCTTCTAAGATTTTGGTAGCTAATATTATTTAAAAAATCTTCAATATTTATACCTGGAACAAAGTTGGATAATATAAAGCTTTTCTTTAAAAACTTGCTATCAGAATAATCCCCTGCCAGCAAAACAGGCAGAGTATTAATACCTTTATCTTCCAGACCACTTCTTATCTTAATAATTCTTTG
Organism: Halarsenatibacter silvermanii; assembly: GCF_900103135.1. Taxonomy (NCBI): domain Bacteria; kingdom Bacillati; phylum Bacillota; class Clostridia; order Halanaerobiales; family Halarsenatibacteraceae; genus Halarsenatibacter; species Halarsenatibacter silvermanii. The sequence goes on from NZ_FNGO01000002.1 coordinate 80,363, forward strand.
TGCTTCAGATGCTCTGAAAGTATTTTTCAATCTTCTTTTCCAGTTTTTATCAGCATAAACTTTTAGAAAAAATATTCTTCCCTTAATTTCCAAACGAAATATTTTATGCCCTTTATCAACTTTTAATAATTTCATATTCATATCACTTTCATAAATTGATGAGCAATTTCCAGAGACATCAATATCCAGACAGGAATAAATTGTTTGAAATACTAAAGATTCATAATTTAATTCACTAAACATAACTGATTCGTAATGCCAGTTCAATTTATTATAAAAGCTCATGATTGATCATCCGCAAAAAAAATATTTTTGAGACTGTTTTTAAAAGATTTTCTTTTATTGATGCTATTAAGGTGCTTACGTATCAGAGTTTCAAGCTTTTTTGTATCTTCTTTTCTATAAAATGATAAAAATAAATTGATTAAATCATCTGGAAGCCTTAATCGGGAAAGATCTTTAGCTATAATTTTGTCCGAAAGGTCTTTTGCCCTACTCGCTCTATTAAAGTCCAGTAAATATGTCTGTATTTTTTCTTTTTCTTCCTTATTAGTATGTTTAGTAAAATGAATGTTATTGGGCTGAAGATCACCATGAATAATTCCGGAATCATGCATTTTTTTCAACAATGTAGCCAGATTAAACAACAATAATTTTTGCCTCTTTCTAGATGCCTTCTGATAGACTGTCCAAAGATTGAAATCAAAGTCTATAAACTCACATACATAAAATGAGTTTATAAGCTTTCTAAAATTCTCTCGAAATTCTACAGCAACAACTGGTTTAGGAACATTTATTTTTAGTTCTTTTAAGGAATATGCTGTGCTTAAAGATCTTACCGCTCTAGAAGAAAATAATCTAAATCTTATATTATCGTAAAAATTATTTTGCCCAAATTTTTTTATTACCAATCGTCTGGAGGGTATATTGAACTTTGAAGAAATCGGAAAAGATCTCAGTACATTTCTAGAATTTTTATAAACTAATTCACCTTCATCCGAAAAGTTAAAAATCATTTCTATTATTGCATTAAAATCTGTCCTCTCAACGTTTGATCCGCCTCCAAAAAACAATGCTTTAGTGCTGGAATCAATATTAAGCGAATATATGTTTTCAACATCATTGGGATATTTATAATGATAATTAAACTTTTCTTTCAAGCCCATAACACTTTAATCTCCTCAAAAACCTCTCCTGGTTGAATTTCCTTAAGACAGCGATGATGCTCCCGCGGACACTCATGTTCACCGCAGGGACGACAGTCTATATCTCGTTTTAAAATACGAGATTTATTCTCAGAAGCGAAAGGATGATACTTTCTTTCATCGCTGGGACCGAAAATAGTTAGCTGTGGGGTGCCGGCCAGAGCTGCCACATGAGCCGGACCGGTATCGCCGCTGATCACCACCCTGGCTCTGGACATTAAGGCCAGAAGTTCGGGGATAGAAGTTCTGCCGGCTGCCTGGAATATCGAGTCCCGTAAATTTTCCTCAACCCTGCGGGCAATCCCCTGTTCAATCCTGCTGTTTCTCTCTCTGTCGCTCTCTCCACCGGTAATTACTATTTTCGCGTCCAAACGGGTCAATACCTGCCTGCCCAGCTCGATAAATTTTTCCACAGGCCAGCGTTTGCCCGGCCAGCTGCCGCCGGGATTTAAAATCAACAGTTCATTCCGCCAGTCAGAGGAGAAGTTGTCGTTTAACATGTGATCGATATTTATTCCGGCTGATTTTGGGGGTTCGACGCCGGGAAGCTGCGGATTTTCCGGTACTTCCAGCCCCAGCTCGTTCAACCAGCGCAGCTGATAATCAACAATATGTTCCTCTTCCGGGCACCAATCTCTGGCATAATCCAAAAACAAACTCTGGAAGGTAAAGCTTTCCCGCGCATAACCGGCCTTTGTTTTTGCGGAAATCGCCTGCTGAAGCAGAAGACTGCGCCAGCTGCCATGTATATTCAGACTGAAATCATATCCTTCCTTTCTCAAACTGCGAACAACCCTCACTGCCTCACTGATCCCGGCTTTTTTGTCGCAGGCAATCAGTTCATCGACAAAATCAGCCGCAGCCAAAAGGGAGGCAAAGGGTTCTAGAGCCAGAAGATGATATTCTTTCCGGGGGCACTGACTTTTGAGCTCCTTCAGAAGCGGCAGGGAAAAAATCAAATCCCCCAGATATAATAAATTTATGACCAGAACCTGTCCGGCGGATTCAAAATCTTTATCAATGTTCATCTATATCAGCTGCTCTCTCAGATAATAAATTTTTGATCTCCTGTAAAACTCCATCAACACTGAGATCCTGCATACAGCGATGATGCCCCTGAGGGCATTTTTTTTCACCGCAGACCAGACAATCAAGCTTTTTATTGCGAATAACTCTGCTGGTACTGCAGTAAGGACCATATACCTCCGGATCTGTAGGTCCCATGATGGCAGCAACTTTTGTATCTGCCGCAGCAGCCAGATGCATGGGACCGGTGTCAGCTCCCAGAAAAAAGTCAACTTCTTTAAGAATTCCATAAAGTTTTAGAAGATCTATTCTGCCGGCTGCGTTATATATCCGTCCGGAATGGCTCTCCTGCTGAAGTGCAGTTACTGTGCCCTGTAATCTGCCCCGCTGCTCGTTGCTGCCGCTGAAAATTATCTTCCAGCCGGCTTTCAGCAGCTTTTGAGCCAGCAGCCTGTATCTTTCCATAAGCCAGTTTTTGCTGGGCCAGGAGGAAAGAGGATGAATAACTCCTATCGGAGTCCGAGTGCTGCCCCTGTTTTCTTCCTTTTGCGGGGAAGAAAAATCGAGCAGAGCGCGCAGCTCTGCCGGCAGATCTTCATACCAGCCCTCCGGCAGTTTTATTCCGTAATCGATATCACTATAATCCGGAACTCTACAGCCTAAAGCAGAGGCCATCAATTCCAGATTTTCTTCCACTTTGTGTCTCACATCTTTTTCTTCAAAAAATCTGAGCAGCCGTTTATAAAACAGTCTGCTCCCCTCTTTTCCGTCACAGCGACCATAACTTATATCGCCGCGGGCAAATGATGAAGGCAGAGCGCTTTTGAGAATACCGTGGATATCGAAGGTCAAATCATAGCCGGGATCATCCATCTCCCGCAAAAAACTGCATAATTTTTTGAGCCGCTCGATCCCTTTAAGTCTATTTCCACCCCGGAGTTCATGGCGGGGAAAAACTCTGGTTTTATCCACAAAACTGCTGTTTTTGACCAGGGGAGCAGCCAGGGGCTCCACCAGCCAGTGCAGCTCATATTTTGAACGCTTTTTGGCCAGCAGCGAGAATGCCGGCAGAGTGTGAATAACATCTCCCAGAGCGCTCAATCTGATAAGGAGAACTTTCTTTTCTTCCCGGCTTAAGGGTAAAAGTGAAAATATTTCCTCTATCTGATCTCTCACCCGTTGACCTTGGCGATGCAGGATCTTTTGAGCGGAATCAGAACCGGTAAAATTAGATATATTTTCGCTTTCCAGAAACTCCTGCATTTTTTCTGTCAGTTCTTTTTCCCCGGAAACCAGACTCAGCGAATGGCCGTCGGCAATGCTTTCAAATTCCTCCAGATCATCTTCAATTTCATATATACTCGGCCCTAAAATCACGGGAATACCGCAGGCGAGCGGTTCGAGAAAATTATGCCCCCCTACCTCGGCCAGAGTGCCTCCTATAAAGGCCAGATCGGCCTCTTTGTAGGCTCCTATCAGCTCTCCAATGGTATCCAGCAAAAATACTTCTGTCTCCTCTTCGATCCGGCTGACACCCTCACTGCGCTGCTGCCAGTTAAAATTTTCTGCTTCCATCAAAGAAATTATCTCATCTCTTCTCTCGACGTGTCTGGGGGCTAAAATCAGGAGCGGTTTCCTGACTTTATCCTGATCTTTCAGCTTCTTTAATATGCGCAGCAAAATCTTTTCTTCCGGATCATGAGTGCTGCCGGCGACGATAACAGGACGATTCCCTCTGAGCTCAAAATCGGCTTCAGCCCTGCTGGCCTCCTCCAAAGCTCCCGAGTACTTAATATTGCCGCTGAGCTTTACTTTTTTCTCCGGAGCTCCCAGTTTTTTGATCCGCTCACAGTCCCGCCGGGACTGCATAAAAAACCGGGTAATCAATTTGACAAAAGGAGCGAGCAGGAATTTGATTTTGCGGTAACTGGAGAAGCTGTCATCGCTAATTCTTCCGTTGAATACTGCCACCCGGGTGCCTCTTCTAATTGATTCGCGTATTACGCCCGGCCATAGTTCGGTTTCCAGAAGCAGCAGAACGTCGGGCTGAAGCCGGCGTATAAAAAAGTAAATTAAGGGAGGAAAATCAGCCGGCAAATAGCAGATATGGTCGGCTTTCGTCAGCTGATTTCGGGCCAGCCTGCGTCCCTGCGGAGTCATGGTCGTCACCAGAAAATAATAATCATCCTCGGCCCTGTCCTGCAGTTCTCTCATCACCTCGCCGGCTGCCTTCATCTCTCCCACCGAAGCTCCGTGCAGCCAGATCACCTGGCTCCCATTTAATTTCTGACTATCGGCAAAATCCGTTACTCCCAGCCGTTCGCCAATCTCGTCTTTTCTTCCCCGGGCCAGCAGATAAATTAAATAGGGACTGAAAATCAAAATCGCAGCCAGAGTAATTATATTGTATATGAAATAAATCAGTGCTCTTTTCATCGTCGTTCAGCATCTCCTCGGTTGATCATACTTTCCAGCGGCGGTGAAGCCAGAGCCACTGCTCGGGATTTTCGGCTATCTGCTCCTCGGTAATCCTCAGCAGTCTTTTCAGCCATTCCTTTTCAGTCTCCAGATCAAGATCCTTCGGCACTTTCAGCGCCGGTTTTATTTCCAGCCTATAACGGGCAAAACCCGACCTTATCGAAAAAGCAGGAACTATGGGAACATCATAGCGAGCTGCCATCTTAACCGCCCCTCTGTGTACGCTCGCCGGGCGGCCAAAAAAGTCCATGGGCAGGCCTTTGGAGGCGTGCTGATCACCTATAATTATCAGCAGATCGCCTTTATTCAGCGCTTTGATGGAATCTTTTATTCCTTTTTTGCGGTCGACAAGGTCGACTCCGTGACTTTCTCTCAGTTTATTTATACGCTCATTAATCGCTGCTCGTTTATGAGTTCTGGCTATGGCGGTGACAGGATATCCCAGTTCAGAGATGAGACAGCCCATCCATTCCCAGTTGCCCAGATGGGCGGTATAAATGATGACCCCGCCGCTTTCGCTCATATTTCTGGCTGATTCGATATATTCTTCGCCTGTAATATCAAAATGCCGGCGGAGAGAGCCCTGTTTACTCTTTAACAGCAGGAATTCAATCGCTGCCTGCCCCAAATGTTTATAGCAGCCTTTGAGCCTGGAGTCTATCTCCTTCGCATCAAGCTCATCCAGAGCCTTTTCCATGTTATCTCTGGCTGTCTCGCGGCGAACTCCCAAAATGTAGCCAATTTTGCCCAGTAAACTGCCGGTCCCTGCCAGTAATTTCTCCGGCAGAAAATTTACGAGAATGCAGACAGCGTCAAAAACCGCTCCCGCAGCTCTATTTTTAACTCCAGCCAGCAAATTCTTGTGGTTGTCATTTTTAGCGGCCATATATTTCATCCATCTCCAGTCCATTTTATCTTTATTTTTTAAATTGAGCAAAACCAATATATTAAGAGGGCTTTTTTACCAGACTCTCGCTCGGAGCAGATCCTGAAAGTTCAGCATGCCCACCGGACAGCCTTCTTCATCGGTAACCGGCAGATGATTTATCTCCCGGTTTTCCATCAGTTTAAGAGCTTCAGCCGCCAGCACATCGGGCTGGACGGAGATGGGTGAAGGCGTCATCACTCTCTGCACATTTTCCTGCAGCAGATCCTGGCTCTCATTTCTGACAGCACGGCGCACATCTCCGTCGGTTATAATGCCGACCAGTTCGCCTTTCTCATCTATAACCGAGGTCGAACCCATTCTGCTGTCCGTCATGACAAAAAGAGCCCGCTGCACGGTTGCTTCGTCTTCTACCCGGGGGTTTTGCTGTCTAATCTCCAGCACATCATCCACCGTGGTCAGTAATCTGCGGCCCAGACTGCCTCCGGGATGGTAAAGGGCAAAATCGGAAGAATCCAGTCCCCTTAAATAGGCCAATCCCATGGCCAGAGCATCTCCTAAAGCCAGGGCAGCGGTGGTGCTGGAGGTGGGAGCCAGATCGAGATGACAGGCCTCTTCTTCAACGGTATTTTCCAGCACTAAATCGGCCCTGTCAGCCAGCGTCGAAGCGGGATTGGAGGTGAGCACAAAAAGTTCAGCTCCAATTCTTTTTACCGCGGGCACCAGTTTGAGAAGTTCCTCGGTTTCTCCGCTGTAGGAAATGGCCAGCACAATATCATCCTCGGTGACCATGCCGAGATCCCCGTGCAGGGCCTCGCCGGCGTGAATAAAATAAGCAGGCGTGCCGGTGCTTGACATGGTGGCGGCAATTTTCTGGGCAATAAGCCCTGATTTGCCCACCCCTGTCAGCTGCATTCGGCCTGAACTCGCCATTATTTTTTCGAGCGCCCGGCGAAAACTGCCGTCGATTGATTCGGATAGTTTCCGGACGGACTCAGCTTCATCGAAAAGAACCTGCCGACTTCTTTCCAGAGCTCCTGCCAGGGAAACTTCGTCCGGCCTGCCGGATTTATTCTCCATTCTATCGTTCACCACCCCGTCTGCTGATCATATCCAGCTCCTTGACCTCTTTAAGCAGTTCTTCCATATTGTCCAGCGGCACCATATTGGGACCGTCACAGAGCGCCTGCGAAGGCTCGGGATGAGTCTCTACAAAAAGGGATTGAATGCCGACTCCAGCTGCCGCCCGGGCTAATGGCCTTACATATTCTCTTTCGCCGCCGGACCGATCACCCTGTCCGCCGGGAAGCTGGACGCTGTGGGTGGCATCGAAGACCACCGGATAACCGGTTTCCTGCATGCGCACCAGAGATCTCATATCTACCACCAGATTGTTGTAGCCGAAAATTGCCCCTCGCTCGGTTAATATGATCTTATGATTGCCAGTACTCTCTATTTTTTCGACCACCTGCTCAATATCCCAGGGAGCCAGAAACTGTCCCTTTTTGACGTTGACTATTTTCTGAGTCTCGCCTGCAGCTAGAACTAAATCGGTCTGACGGGATAAAAACGCCGGAACCTGAACTATATCCAGAACTTCGCCGGCTATTTCAGCCTGTTCCGGGCTGTGAATGTCGGAAAGAACCGGCAGGGAAAATTTTTCTTTTATATCTGCCAGAATTCTCAGACCTCTATCCAGCCCCGGTCCTCGAAAAGAATCTATAGAAGATCTGTTAGCTTTATCGTAGGAAGATTTGAAAACATAGGGAAAGTTGAGTCTTTCGGCGATCTCTTTCATGCGGCTGGCTGTGGTCATGGCCAGCTCCCGGCTTTCCAGCGAACAGGGCCCGGCCAGCAGCACGGGCGGGCTTTCGGGATCTCCAAAAATTATATCATCATTCAGCTTTATTCTCTTCGTCATCTGTTATTCCCTCCTGGGCCAGAAGTTTTTCCACGGATTTGATGTCACCGGGTCTGTCCACTCCCGGTCCGTGATGTTCGCAGACACCCACCCTTATCCTGCAGCCGTTTTCTAAAGCCCTGAGCTGTTCCAGCGATTCGCATTTTTCTAAAGGGGTGGGATCGAGTTCGGTAAAGTCAAGCAGAAAATCTCGACGGTAAACGTACATACCGATATGTAAAAGCGGTCCTCCCTCCGGTTCCGCCAGGCTTTTCTCTCGCCCGGGAGGGTCAGAATTCTCCGGATGAGAGGGTATGGGAGCGCGAGAAAAATAAAGGGCATAACCGTCTCTATCCCTGACTACTTTGACCCGGTTTTTATCTTCTATTTTTTTCCGGGAAAGCGGCGAGGCTAGAGTCGACATGACCGCTTTCTCGTCTTCGCGCAAAAGCCTGAGAGCCTTTTCTATCATCTCCGGGCGGATAAGCGGTTCATCTCCCTGCACATTAACGACCAGCTCACAGTCGAGCCCGGCGGCCACCTCGGCTATCCGGTCGGTGCCGCTGCTGTGCCCGGGATCGGTCATAACAGCCCGACCGCCGAAATCCTCCACTTCTTTTTTTATTCTATGATCATCGGTGGCCACGATAACATCATGCAGACTTTCCGTTTTGGCCGTGCGCTGATAAACTCTTTCGATCATACTTTTACCGGCTATTTCAGCCAGCGGCTTGCCGGGAAACCGGTTTGAGCCGTAACGGGCCGGTATGATGCCAGTGCTTTTCATTAATCCGATTCCTCCAAATAATTTTATTCAATTCCGGGCTTCAGCCGCTGCCTGCTCCAGAGCGGACAGCATTTCACCCGCAAAATTTTCATATTCCTCTTTGCCTTCCTCATCGATAAATTCCAGCCTGCCCTCTACTGCCAAAAGCCTTTTATCATATCTTTGAAAAAATTGTTCTATCTCAGGAGTTATTCTGGTCATATCTTTTTCCGTGGTCACCACCAGCCCTGGAGAATCCTGATCCAGCAGGCGGGATTTCTCTGCTCCTTTGCCGATAAATTTCTGGACAAAATCTCCCCTGGTATAATCATGGTGGTCTGAAAAGGCCACCTCTTCGAAAATATTGCTTCCCAGCTCCTGCAGAGTCTGTAAAAAAGCTTCATGATTGCCGATGCCGCTGAAAGCTATTATGCTGCTGTCCTCCAGCAGCTCAGGCGAGTAATGACTGCCGGCCGGATCGTATAGACTTTTAACCTTATATCTGCTCAAACAGAGGGGAATATCAGCATTTACCTTTTTGATCCTGGTCTTTATATAATCCAGACGTTTATTTTCCACCTGATCTGACCTGGTAATCAAAATTCCATCGGCTCTCTTTAATGAATTCACTTTTTCCCGCAAAAGACCTCTGGGAAGCAGATGGCCGTGCCCAAAAGGAGCGGTGGCATCGAGCAGTACCAGATCATAATCTCGAGCCAGAGCACGATGCTGAAAACCATCATCTATTAGTATGACATCAACTTCTAAATTATCTGCAGACCAGCTGGCAGCTCTGGACTTGCTGTTGCAGGCCACCACGGGAATCTTTTCCAGGCGGGAAGCCAGCATAAAAGCTTCATCGCCGGCTTTCTCCGGGCCCGCCCGAACCGATTTTTGATCCGATACCAGCAGCGGCTTTTCAATATTGCGGCCGTATCCTCGGCTGACAACAGCCGGCTTATATCCCTGTTTTTGAAATCTTTCCGCCAGCGCCATAACGGCAGGCGTTTTGCCGGTGCCGCCCACAACAATATTACCGACACTTATTACTGCCGGCTCCACTAAAGCAGAAGATATGAAGCCTTTATCATAAAAAAAATTGCGGACAGCCACCGCCAGACCATAGATTACAGCCAGCGTCCGCAGGAATGCAAATAGCGGCAGCCAGACAGGAGAGGGATTATCACTGGATATCAGTTTCTCAAGTCCTGCTTCGAGATCCACAAATTTTCACTCCCCGGAACATCAACTCTTTCCGCGGCAAAAAAAAACAAATCAACTGGTTTGTTCGAGCAGCTTCTCAGCCTGTTCGTGTGCCTGCTCCATTCTGGTTTCTACATACCGACAGGCCTCTTCTTTGCCATGATCAGCGAGTTCTGTGATCGGCTGGCCGAAGTAAATCGAAATTCTGCTGCCCGGCCAGGGCAGCCGAAACTCATCCCAGCTGGAAAAAGTATAGGCGCGGTCTACCGCCGTCCCCACAGGTATCATCGGCAGCTCTGATTTTCTCTGCAGCAGCACAGGCCCCGGCTTGATCCTGCGGGGAGGTCCTTTGGGACCATCAGGGGTGATAAAAACCCGGCGCTCCTCGGCCAGCTCATTGAGAAGCTTGCGCAAGGATTGTATGGCACCGCGGCTGCTCGAGCCGCGCACAACTCTCCAGTCAAAGCGATGGAGCACATCCGTTATCAGCTGGCCGTCCTCGCTCATGCTGGCCAGAGTAACGAAGCTGATCCCCTCTTCTCTGGCTCTGAGGGTGAAATAATGAACCAGAGGCCAGATAAAACAGTGCCAGACCAGAAAAATACCGCCCTCTTCGGTCTCTCTGCGCGCTCTCTCCCAGTTAGGAGATCGGCGGCGGTAGGTAAGGTGAGTTAATCTGATCAATTTTTCCAGCAGCAGAGCTCGACTCATACAGTCTGCTCCTTTAAAAGCTGATTGCGATATAAAGAAGCGTATTTATCGTCGCGATCTATCAGAGTTTCGTGATCACCGCGTTCGATCATCCGGCCATCCTCCAGGACCACGATATTGTTGACATTGATTATGGTGCTGAGTCTGTGGGCTATGATAAAGGTAGTTCTGTCCTCCATCAGCCGCGCAAGAGCATCCTGGACCATCTGTTCAGATTCGGCATCCAGCGAAGAGGTCGCCTCATCGAAGATCAAGATTTTGGGGTCTTTGAGCAGCGCTCTGGCTATTGCCACCCGCTGCTGCTGACCTCCGGAGAGTCCGGCTCCGCGCTCGCCCACCCTCGTCTCGTACCCGTCGGGAAATTCGCTGATAAAATGATGGGCATTGGCAGCCCGGGCGGCCTCTTTTATCTCCTTTTCTCCGGCTTCAAAATTGCCGTAGGCGATGTTTTCCTGGATCGTGCCGCTGAAAAGAACAGTCTCCTGGGGTACGATACCTATATTGGCCCTGAGCCAGTCCATGTCAAGTTCCCGGACATCATTGCCGTCCAGGCGCACCTCGCCCTCGGTGGGATCATAAAAACGGGGTATTAGATCCACCAGGGTGGACTTGCCGGCTCCGCTGGGGCCAACCAGCGCGATGGCCTCGCCGGGTTCAACTTCAAGATTTATATTTTTTAGCACCCGCTCGTCCTCCCGGTAGGCAAAGGATACATCATCGAAAACGACCTGACCTTCTATGGTTTCAGGCTTTAAGCCGGACTGCGGCGGCGTTATAATATCATCATAATCCAGAGTTTCGAAGATCCTCTCCCCTGCTGCCAGCGCCTTCTGTATCTTGGCATTTATCTGCGAAAGCGATTTGATGGGGCCGGTCATGGCCAGCAGCATGGTGAAGAAAGCTATCAGCTCGGAAGCGGCCATATTGCCGCGAAGAACCTCCAGTCCGCCGTACCAGAGAATGATAGTAAAGGCTATAGAAGCTACAAATTCCACCAGCGGCGAGAGCATAGCTTTGTACTGTGATCCCTTGAGTCTGGCCTTAAAATCTCCCTCATTGCTCTCAGAAAAGCGTTGATATTCATAATCTTCCCGGCCGAAGGATTTTATTACCCTCATAGAAGATACAGTCTCCTGAATAACATCGGAAACATCAGCTATCTTGACCTGAGCTCGCCTGCTGACCCGGCGAATTTTTGTGTTGAAAACCTTGATAATATATGCCACGGCCGGAAGCACAATTAAGAGAAAAAGAGTTAACCTCACATTGAGATAAAGCAGATAGATTATGCCCCCTATGACCGTAAAAAGCTTGTATATAAAGGTTACAGTGGTCTTGATCAGAGCTTTTTGAACCACCTTAACATCGTTGGTCAACCGGGAAATTAGTTCACCGGTTTTGTGCTGATTATAAAAACTGAGAGATAGCCTCTGCAGATGAGCGTACAGATCGTTGCGGATATCGAGCATTACCCGATGGGAGACATATTTGCTCAAATACTTTTGAAAATAATAAACGACTCCTTTAATAAAATATACGATCAGCATCGCGGCAGCAATCATGGTCAGCACGGTAAAACCTTCGCCCTCTTCGGCCAGCCCCGAAATAATCGTTTCGATCAGCTCCTGAAAGACGCGGACGAAAAACACGGTGACAAAAGAATGAATCAGCATGCAGAGAACCGCGAGAGCCGCTCTTTTTTTATATGATTTTATATATTCGAAAATCCTCAGCGCAATATCCATAATAATTTTCCCCTGCTTTCCCTGCGGATTGCCAGAACTAAATATTTTGCCTTAAACACCGTTGAGATGAAAGGTGCCGTTGACAAGCCTGACCACCGGCTTGCCCTCATAAAAATCAATTCGGGATATGCTGCCGTTATTGAAATAAAGCCTGGTATAGCGCTCCAGCGGAATCCCCAGAAGATGAATAAGATATATCCTTAAGGCTCCACCGTGAGCAACCACAGCTATTTTTTCTTCGCCGTTCCCGCTTAGAATCTCTGTCAGAGCGCTGCTGACCCTGTCCATAAATTCGTACATGTCCTCTCCTCCCGGCGGAGATACTTCTCCCGGATCATCCAGCCAGTTATCAAACCGATCGCCGTATTCCTCGCGTATCGTCTCGTAATTCTTTCCTTCCCAGCGGCCGAAATCGATCTCGCGCAGACCGGGATATTCTTTTACCTCCAGCTGACGCGATCTGGCTATTGCCGCCGCCGTATCCCGGGCCCGGCTGAGATCGCTGCTGCATACTTTGTCAATATTTTCCTCTGCGATAAATTCAGCAGCCCGCCTGGCCTGCTGACGGCCGGTATCATTCAAAGCTACATCTTCCTGGCCCTGATACCTTTTATTTTTATTCCATTCTGTCTCTCCATGTCTGATCAAAATCAGTTCTTTCTTTTCGCTCATGGTAATGTGGGATCTCCTTCCCAAAAATATATGATTGTTTTTTCATCCTTTAAAACAACACCTTTAGGCTGCCCCGGAGCGGCGAAATATCACTGCAGACCCAGCAGGACAATCAACACGATAAGTTCATCAACCTCATTCAACATACCGAAGATATCGCCCGTCATCCCGCCCAGCAGCGAAATTACACCGCGACTTATCAGCACCGTAAAAACCAGAGCTGTCGCAGCAGAGATAATTATAACATGGAAAGGGAGTAAATCAAAAGTCGGCAGCAGCAGGATCAGCGCCAGTGCCGCAGCAGCCAGATGAAGCATCCGGGCGAAATTGAGTCGGGCAGAAAAGACTTCAGCCAGGCTATCAGAAAGCACCGGCAGTTTGATCAGCCCCACGGCCATGATCAGACGACTTATAACCGGCATAATTATCAGTCCACCGATCCGCCAGCTATCAATTAGAAGCCAGAAACAGAGAAACTTGAGCAGCAGATAAATGATAGCGGCCAGCACGGCAAAAGCACCTGAGCTGCTGTCGCGCATTATCTCAGGAATCTTTTCAGGAGGACGTCCGCTGAGCAGGCCATCGGCGCTGTCCATAAGTCCATCAAGATGCAGTCCTCCGGTTAAAACAAGATAAAAAAGCAGCAGCAGGCCTGCTGCCAGCGGCCGCGGGAAAATCAGAAGCAGCGGCCGATCTATCAAAGCCAGAATTGCACCGAGCAGCATTCCTACCACGGGAAACCAGTAAAGAGACCTGCGAAAATCCAGACGGGCATTTTGATCGTCCATCCGGGCATGGATAAAATCGGGCAGCGGCAGCCTGGTTAAAAAACTGATTCCCGATATTAAAGCACGCAGCTCGCGGTTGACCGACGAATCAAACTTAAAAGATCTTTTTTTGCTCATAAAATTTCATCTCCGGTTAGCGGGGAAGCGGATATTTCTTCCAGATTGACAGGACGGCCGGAGATCATAAAATAACTTTTATCGGCCATCTGCTCCATGCGCCGGTTTATTCTTCCGGCCACATCCCGGAACAGACGCCCCAGCGAGCTGAGAGGAACCACGCCCAGACCGACCTCGTTGGCCACCATTATGAGAGCAGCATCTTTATCCTGGCTAATATCTGTCAGTCTATGCAGAGAGTCGATAATTCTTTCTGTCAGTTCTCCCTCGTCGGCAGTAATCTCATCGGAGTCAGAAACAGCTCCGATATGATTGCTGATGAGCAGGGTTATGCAGTCCAGAATCAGGGTGTCTTCCCGGCTCAGGCCTTCAGGCTGAGCCAATTCCTTCAGCGGCCCGGCCGGATTGAGCTCTTCCTCGACGGTCAACCAGGAGTCCGGGCGTCTTTCTCGATGAGCGGCTATCCTGCTGCTCATCTCATCATCTCCGGCCGAAGCTGTAGCAAGATAGTAAACATCCCCCTCCAGTTCTTTTTGACGCTGATGAGCTATTTTCTCCGCCAGCCCGCTTTTGCCGCTGCGGGCTCCGCCAGAAATAAATATGATCATCATATGTCCTCCAGTTCATCGGTCAGCTGAGGGTGAACTGCTCCGACCAGCTCTTTCAAGCCATCTATAACCCTGGGACCGGGTCGGCTGAGGCGGTCCTGATCTGCCATATGCACTCTGTCCTCCTGGACAGCTGTAAGTGCAGAAAAATGTTCTCTGTTTTTTATTCCCTCCGCGGATACATTGTTCTCCCCGCTGTGAGGAGTGGAAATGTAAACCTCCGGATCTGCCAGCAGAAGTTTTTCGAGGTTAAACTGCGGCCAGCCCGAACCTGCCTCGGCCCCTACATTTCTGCCGCCGGCCCGCTCGATCATATCATCTATAAAGGTATCTGCTCCGGCTGTCTGCAGGGGCTCACTCCAGATCTCATAAAAAACCCCCGGCGTTTTTTCCCGCCCGGCTACCAATTCTTCAATTTTGCTCAGTTTATCCTGCATCTCATTCTTGACCTCGCCAGTTGTCTCTCTATAACCGGTCATTTTGCCGGTCCTCTCAATAACAGAAAAAGTGCTTTCCAGATCAGCAGGATCAAATCCTGCCACCACCAGATCGAGTTCTCTGAGTCTGATGATATCTTCGACCGGATTAATTCCTGCTGCCATAATCAAATCAGGCTGCAGCTCCACTATCTTCTCTATATTGGGATCCACCGTGGTTCCGATTGTATCGACCTTTCCCTCCCTGACTTCAGCCAGCATCTTTTCAGGATGGTCACATACCTCGGTTACTCCGACAACCTTATCCCCCAGACCTATACCATAAAGCATTTCTGTCAGGCTGGGAGCTAAAGATACGATTCTTTCCGGCGCTTCTGTGAGTTCTATCACCTCGCCCAGATCATCTGTGATCTCCTGGGGCTCGAAAGCTTCAGCAGAGAAACCCAAAAAGCCCGGAAGAAGTACTGCTATGATTGCCAGAACTACAGCGGTACAAAAAACTCGTCGATCTGCAGAAAATACACCGGAAATCATCAACAGAGATACCTCCTGTCTCTAAAAAATTGGATGCTCAAAAATTATTTTCCTCTCCGATAAAGAAAATAAGCAAATCCAAAAAATACAAAACTCATAATTATCGCCTGAAAGGGTTCCATAATCTAATCCCCTCCGAGAATTTTTTCTCTCGCCGGTACAGGCGGAGGCTCAATTTTATGTCTGGTAGAATCTTTCATTTTTTTTATTCTTTCCTCCAGCTCCGGCTCAGCCTCACCGGTCAAAATATACCTGTCGAGAGTTTTGTAGCTGAAACCCATCTCCTTCTCGTCAGATTGATCCTGCCAGAGGCCGGCCGTCGGTTTCTTTTCTATAATTCGCTCCGGTATGCCCAGATGCCGGGCCAAAACTCTGATCTCGTTCTTGACCAAACGGCCCAGCGGTGCGATATCGACGCCACCATCGCCGTGCTTGGTAAAATAACCGGTGGTCAACTCACTCCAGTTGTCGGTGCCTATCACGAGAGCATCACGGCGGGCAGCCAGATAATAGAGGGAAGTCATCCTGAGTCTGGGCTTGATATTGGCAGAGGCCAGCCGGTCCTCACCCGGTTCCAGCTTCCGCAGTTTAAAAAGGAGGTTATCATAGACTTCGTCGAGCTGCAATTTTTTTACATTTATACCGATCTTCTTTGCAACCAGCTCAGCATCCTCGATGCTGTCAGCGCTGCTGCCGCAGGGCATTATGACCGCCAGGCTGTTTTCGGGAAAAACCCGCTGTATTAAAGCTGCGGTCACCGCAGAATCAAGTCCGCCGCTCAAACCCAAAACCCCTCCGCTTTTACCGGCATCCTCAACCCTATCAACAATCCAGCTACAGAGATTTGCAGCTATTTCATCATAGTCATGAGCCTTATTATATTCCAGATCATCAGCAGAATCCACCAGTTAAAACCTCCCAATCTCATTCGATCGATATCGAATTTTAATCCTCGCTTTCTTCCACTCTGGGCAGCTCGCCCTGGATCACATTTTCCATAAAACCTCGCATCTGCTCAATCTGCCAGCGTCCATCTGCTTCCCGCAGATATATCTCGTCCTCAGCCTGCCAGCGAACCACCTCTTCCTCTCTCTGGAAGAAAAAAGTATAATTTGCCTCTATAATCGGCGGATCTTCCTGACTGTGTTCAAGCTCGAGATCCTCAACGCCGAAAAGGGTTTCCAACCTTTCCTCCAGATCTTCCTCAGATGGCTCTTCTCCATTCTCCTCTATCTCATCAAGATGATAAAACTGCTGCACTGTTTCCATAACATGGGTCTCTGAGACCATTCTTCTCAGCTCCCCGAGATCCATGCCGGTCGTGTCTTCGAGAAGATTTACATTTTTTTCATTGACCGCCTGATAGTAGTATTCCGCTACCTCTTCGGGCTCGTGTTGAGGTGTGATAAATTCCTCCGGGCCGGCTGTAAAGAAAAAAAGCGGCAGGCCTATCATAAGAATCCCGATAACCGCCATCACCGGCCATTTGCGCCGAACCTGATAGCGCAGAAACTTTTTAATATTAAATATTTTATGCTGTCTTTTGAGTTTATCGCGATCGATTTCATTTTCAGATTTAACTACCTCTCCTTCTTCCAGCTCAGCCAGTTTTCTGCTGAGCTCGGAAAAATCAGGCCTTTTTTCTGGTTCCGCTTCCAGACAGGAACGCAACAGATCTCGAAATTCCTCGGCGAGCTCGGGCCGGGAAAATTCGACCGGTTTCATTCTTCCTTTTCTAACCCTTTCGACTATTTCAGATCTATCCCTGCCAGCATGGGGAGATTCTCCCGTTAACAGATAATAAATTATCACAGCCAGATTAAAAACCGCTACTTTTTCCGCATTCAAATTCTCCCTCTCTCTGCTGATCAGTTCAGGAGGGCGATAGCTTTCCTCCGACAGCCGGGGTCTGTCATCTTCGCTGTACAAAAGCAGATAATCGGCGGTGCTGGGAGGCAGAAGTTTTATATCTCCCCCTTCACTCCAGCGCAGATGCTCGATCTTTATGAGAGGGATATCCTCGCCCTTCTCCTCAACTTCGGCCGGCAGCGCCTCTGCCAGAGAAGCAGATATCCTGCGCCACCAGCGCCAGATGAGCTCGGGTGACAGCTTCTGATCCGCGCTGAAAGTAAGCTGCTCCTGCCGGCATTCCTCGGGAAAAATAAGATAATAATCACCCTGATGCCGAATAACCCCTTCGATTCCCATGAAGACTCCCCTATCATCCGAGGGCCACCAGCTTAGCTCATCCTCGATCTCTTCCACAACTTCTTTCATTATACGGGAGCGGGGCTGCTGACCCGAGAAAATAGGGCGGGCGTAAAATTTATCTCCCCGTATTTCTATCTCGATGTATTCATCCCTCTCAGTCACAATTTCCACCTCCGCCAGCTGTCAGACTATCGTTATATGGTATACTTCGATTCTGACCGGGACTGCTGTTCAAATTCTTCTTTCTTATCCTCATAACCTTCCCGCCCCATTACTCCATAGGTATAATTTTTACCCAGCTCAACTCCGGGCTGATTGAAGGCATTTATATCGAGCAGTTCCCCGACCAGTGCGGTTTCAAGCTCCAGCATATAAAAAAGCTGTCCCAGAGTATGGGGATTTACTTCCGGCATCTTAATTGTACAGTTAAGCCGGCCGCGTTGAGAGAGCGCCATCTCTGTAGCACGCTTTTCGATATTTAGAAGCTCACCCAGACTGCTGCCGCCGAGATAATTCACTCCATCCAGATCATCGTAAAACCCGGGAATTTCAACATCTCGATCGTGTTCTGCAACCTCGATAAAATTGACAACTTTATCGCGGGGCCCCTCCATATAAAGCTGAAGCTGAGAATGTTGATCGGTAGCTCCCAGGGCTTTGACAGGTGTCTGACCGGCATTTATCTGCTGACCTTCCCTGGTTTCAGCCTTGCCCAGCGACTCAGCCCACAGCTGTCGATACCAGTCGGCAACATCTTTAAGCTGATGACTGTAGGGCATCATCACGGAGATATCCTTGCCCTGTTGATAGGCCAGATAATGCAGAAGTCCGTGCATATAGGCGGGATTATTCCACACATCTTCCTCCTGGCAGCGACGGGCCATGTCGGCTGCTCCGGCCAGCAGTCCTTCAATATCAACACCGCAGAAAGCCGATGATACCAGCCCCACGGGGGAAAGAACAGAAAATCTGCCTCCCACATCTTCGGGGATATAAAACTCGGGAAAGCCCTCCCGCTCGGCTATTTTAAGAAGATAACCGGAAGAGGAGCTGGTTGTGGCTATAAAATGATCCTGTACTTTTTCTTCTCCCACCTCCTGAGCCACCCTGTCCCGGGCGATAAGATAGAGGCTCATGGTTTCAGCGGTGGTGCCTGATTTTGATATTACGTTGAAAATTGTCCTGCTTAAATTCAGGTTATCGAGAAGCGAGGCAAAACGCACTGGATCCACGTTGTCAGGGACGTACAGGCGAGGGCTTGCTCCTCTAAATTCACAATTCTCGTTGTAATAAGGGGGGTTGAGAGCTGTCTGGACTGCTATATTGCCCAGGGCAGAACCCCCTATGCCCAGAACTACAAAATTGTCCACCTCTTTGATCATCGCATCTCTCAAATCTTTAATATCATCGACGACCTGGTCCTGTTCGAAGGGAAGTTTCATAAAACCCGGTTGTTCCCTTTCAATGCAGCTGTGAGCATCGCTGACAGCCGCTTTTTTTTCCTCTATGTCATCGGTGTTAAAACCGTAATCCCCCTGCAAATTCTCCCTGAACATATTGCTGACATCCAGCTCGATAGCAGAATGACTGTCTTCAGAGCTCATCAATTTATACCCCCATTTTTGGAATTGTGATTACTGACATAAAAAAATTAAAATAGACCGCATTATCAGCTGTTCTGCCAGGCTCAATCACCATAAACCTGAAGTCGTCTGTAAGCCAGAGCCAGAGCTGCTCCCAGTCGAGCATTTTTTTCCAGCAGCAGCATTTCAGCCTCTGGATATTCTCCGCTGCCATTTTTCCCGGGCCAGGACTTCCCCTTGCCGGTCTTTTTTGCGAAATCACTGATGAGCAGCATGCCCGTCTGCATATCAAGCTGCCGCTGAGTTCTAAAAATTTCAGCAGCTTCCTGAACCGAATTGACCGAATTGGGCAGAGCTTCGTTCCCTTCTGAATTCTCACCTTCCGAAGGATCATCGGTTCTAAAACCTACAACTTCCACGCCCCGACTTTTCAATCTCACATAAATTTGATCAGCATCGGAAGACGGTTGAACTCCAGAAAAAATAGTCAGCAGCGGCCTTCGAGCTAGCTCCTGCAGCACCGCAGCAGGAAAACTTTCATGATCACCTGCAAAAGTATCACCCTTGAGGCCATTTTCTCCCGTCAACAGAAAATTAAATCCGGCTGATTCCGCCATAAAAATTGCTGCGTCAGCAGCGGCCCCGCCCGATCGGCTTTTGGCTGCAGCAGATGCCAGATTACAGCGGTCAACTCTGGCAGTCTTTTCCTTTGAAGCTAATACCTTCAATTCTTCATCGGTCAATCCTACCTTCGGCTCACCTTCATAAACTCCGACACCGGCGGCAAGCGCCCCTTCTTCTTCTATGATTTTCTGAAGCCGGAGAAAAAACTCTAAATTTTCAGGATGAGGAAGCCCGTGGATCAATGATGCTGTTTCCAGCGTCACCACCGGCCTGCCGGTTTTGTATATTTTTCTTTCCAGCTGTTCAGAAACTTTTATAGCTGTCAAGTTAACCCACCTCATTGATTTATTCCAGATATCTGGCTGTTTTCCTCTATCGATAATCGAAAAATTACCCGCCTCTCCGGGAAACCCGCGAATTGAACCAAAATAAAAACCGACCCTTTCGGGCCGGAATCGTTAAATTTCAATTTTATATGAAATCCATATTATCGCTATCAAATAATTCGAACTGCGGCACCGCACCCTGCCAGAGCAAAACTGCAGAAAGGAGATGCCGGTTTTACTCTACTGTGATCTCCTTGGCAGCTTCCCATTGGCCGTGAAGGTTACAGAACTCAAAAGCTCTCAGTGTACAGGATTCTTCCAGCTTTATCATCAGCGTGGCACAGGCCTGAGTCTCGGGAGTGAAATCGACTCTGGCTATCTGATAGTAATCAGCATAAAGTTCCAGATACTGGATGAAATGTCCCTCTTCCATGGGATGATCTATTTCATTACCCATTTTTACGGTGACTTCAAAGAGTTCTCCAGCTTCGACTGTATCGGGGGCAACTATGTGAGGTACATGCTTTTTCTCCAGAGTAGTCTTATCAGCAGGATCATCGAGCTTTTGGATATCATAATAACTCATAATAATTTTTCCCTCCTGGCAAATTTTTGAATCGCTTATCTTCTCCCCAAACTGCGGGAGCATTGATGTTGGAGCTCTTTTTTAAGAAAACTTTTCAAATTCGTCGTGAGATTCGCCACAGATAGGACAGTAGTCCGGAATCTCATTTTTGATGGTAAAACCGCAGACCTCGCAGACGCCGAGATAATCTATATCATAATCGGAGCCGCGCTCTACCGCTTCTTTGGCCTCGCTGAAAAGATCAGCGTGTGCTTTTTCAGCTTCCAGAGCATAATGAAATGTCTTTACAGCCTCATTTTCCTCCTGATTTTTTGCAACCAGGGAATAAGCAGGATACATTTGATCTATTTCATGTCTTTCTCCCTCGATAGCTCCGGCCAGATTTTCCGCTGTGTCGTTGAGGCCGAACACTGCGCCGGAAGCTACCAGGTGATCTCCCTGAACATTATCCATAGCCTCAAAATGATTGCGAGCATGAACCTGTTCAGCATGAGCAACTGCTTTGAAAAGAGTCGCAACCATCGGATAGCCTTCCTCGTCAGCTTTGCTACCCCATACCTGATATCTCTGATAGGCCTGACTCTCTCCGCCAAATGCCGAACGCAAATTTTCTGACGTCATATCGTTCTCAACCATGCTTTCACCTCTTTTATATGTTGATGTATTTACCAGGTTCTGCTTAATAATAATTATTTCTCTGAAAGTATAATAACATCGAAACCGTTATTTGTCAAGATTTTTCACTGATGACTATTTTAACTGCAATGCCAAAAAATTATTCTCATATCAAATTTTGAGCTCCAGTTTGAGCCCGCTGGACAGTTTTACTTCTGTAAAAAGTGTTAGCTCGCCTTTCTGCAGAGTATAATCCTCAGCTCCGACCTCGTCTCCGTTCAATTTGATCTGCTCGGGCGGCTGTTCCAGCCCGGCGCAGACCAGCTCGATCTTCTCAGGTGAGTCGGAAAAGCCGGTATGAACGGTTTCAAGTTCCATGGTAAAGCTTCCGGACCGGCTGACAAGCTGAACTTCGTAAAGATCATATTCTCCCTGCTGATGATCAAAACTAATACCATCGTCCAGATAAAGATGTGTGCTGTCGCGGCTTTCAACTCTGCCGGGAAATAATCTAAACCTCAGCCTTTCAAAACCACCTGCAGGTGCCTGCATGTCAGGATCGGGATCTTCAAAGATCACAGAGTTCTCTTTTATGAACAGGGGCATTCTCTCCAGGGGAGCTTCCATCACCCAGCTCTGTCCGCCGCGATAATAATCACCGGTCCAGTAACTATACCAGCCGCCTTTGGGCAGATACACCCGGCGTTCACGAGAGTCCGGACGGCATACAGGTGCGGCAAGCAAGCTTTCACCGACCATTATCTGGTCGTTGATATTGTGAAGCCGATCGTCTTCCGGATAATGCCAGAGCGGCGGCCGCCAGATAGGCATTCCTTCCCTGCTCATAAGATAGAATAAGCTGTATATATGGGGCAGAAGTCTGTAACGAAACTCAATATAGCGTCTAATTATGGAAGTAAAGGGCTCCCCAAAAGCCCAGGGCTCCTGAGCTCTGGTGCCTATGCAGGTATGATTGCGGAAAAACGGCATCAGAGCTCCCAGCTGAGTCCAGCGTGCCAGCAGTTCTCCGCTGCAGTCATCGGAAAAACCTCCCACATCACTTCCACAAAAACCAACACCACTCATCCCCAGGTTGGCCAGCATCGGTATATTCATCTCTAAATGCTGCCAGAAGCTGCGGTTATCACCTGTCCAGATGGCAGCCTGACGCTGGATGCCGGCAAATCCGGCTCTGCTCAAAACAAAAGGTCTTTCCTGTCTCTGTTCGCGGATGGCTTTTCGCGTGGCTTTAGCCTCGAGAAGAGCATACAGGTTGTGAAAGCGACGATGAGAATCAGCATCTCCATCGTTATCATGAAGTACATCATTCGGCAGAGTCCTGCGCTCGTTGAAATCTGCCGGTTCGTTCATGTCATTCCAAAAACCGCGCACTCCCTGTTCCAGATAATTTTCGTGCAGTTTCTTCCACCATTCCCGCACTTCTTCTCTGGTAAAGTCCGGGAAAACGCTTTCTCCCGGCCAGACTTCACCGGTGTAGATTTTGCCATCAGAACGGCGCAGAAAATAATCCTCCTCCATCCCCTCTCTATAAACATCATATTCGGGATCCTTTTTAACTCCGGGGTCAATAATGTTTATGAGGTTGATACCGCTCTGTGATAGTTCTTCGGCCAGAGTTTTCGGATCGGGAAACCGCTGCTCATCCCAGGTGAAAACCCTGAATCCATCCATATAATGAATGTCCAGATGGATGGCATCGCAGGGAATATTTTCTTTTTCCATTCTGCTGGCCAGCTCCCTTACTTCCGACTCCGGATAATAGCTGTAACGGGATTGATGATAACCCAGCGACCACAGAGGCGGCAAAGGATGTCTGCCGGTAAGCCAGGTGTGTTTTTTGACGACTTCGGCCAGCTCCGGTCCAGCATAAAAGTAATAATCTAAATTGCCGCCCTCACAGGTATAAATAAGCTGTCCGGAGCGTGAATCAGCCACATCGAAGCTGGATGGATAACTGTTGTCAAAAAATATTCCGTAGCTGTATTCAGGTTTAAAGCCAATATAAAAGGGAATAGAAACATACAGAGGATCAGTTGAAGGTACATGAGGGGAAGCTTCATCGGTGTTCCACATCCGGTAGGTTTTCCCTCTTTTATCAAGAAAACCTGTCTTCTCGCCCAGACCATAAATTCTTTCTTCGGTCCTGAGCTCCTTACAGGTCCTGAATTCATCTCGACGGCTGCCGAGAGCCGAACCGGGAACATCGGCGTGGATTAGTTCATCGTTCTTATCGTAGAAATTGATCTGGAAAGGACTTTTACAGACAATCACCGTCAAATCCGGACCGGAGAGTTTCATTTTTTCATCAGTTTTTTCATATGTTATCTCCGGAGATTCGACCTCAGCACTAACAGCCGGGGTTGAATCCCGGGAAAATTCTTCTTTTTTCCCGGCCACCACCCGGACTATACCCCGGGCCTGCCAGATCACTTCCAGACGATGTTTATCCAGATCTACTGCTCCTCCCCGAGCCAGCTCGGCAAAATCAAGCGCGCGATATTGATACTGAAAAGGTCGCTCTGCCTGTCCCTGAGCTTTAAACTCCTGGCTGTCCATTTGATTACCCCCCGCCGTTAAAGTTTATCTCTACAAACTCCGACTGTCCCAGCAGTATTTCAGTCAGCTCTTCCAGATTTTCAGCATCTCTGCTGTCAAAGCGTTCCAGTTGGGGACTGTCAATATCCAGAACACCGATCAATTTTTCACTTTTTTTCAGAGGAATCACAATCTCCGATTTAGACCGGGGATCACATGCTATGTGTCCGGGAAAGTCATGCACATCTGGCACCACCAGGGTCTTTTCTTCGACCAGGGCGGTTCCGCATACTCCCTCACCCGGTGGGATGCGTGTACAGGCCGGCCTTCCCTGAAAAGGCCCCAGCAGCAGAGTTTTATCCTGCCGACACAGATAAAAACCCGCCCAGTTAATTCCGGGTAGCCTTTGAAAAATAAGAGCTGCTGTGTTGGCCAGATTTGCCAGCCAGTCCCTTTCATCTTCAACCAGATTTTTGAGTTCCAATTTGATCTCTTTATAAAGTTCTTTTTTCATCGGATAATCTCCTGCTTCTATCTCTTCATTATTCTTCTCAGACATTTTTACCTCCTCCACTTTAAAGGTTATTCCTGTTATCAGTTGAGAGATATCGTATAAGATCACCAACATGAAAATAATAGCTGGATCCACGTAAAATTTGAAACCGACCGCAATAAAGGATTTCTCAGGACATATACAGAATATATTAATATGGGAAAGGAGGGGTGGTTAACCATGGCCGAAGATAAACATCTCGATCGTCAGCCATTTGACAGGGAACAGCTTCAGAAAGATCTGCACAACTATACCGAAGACTTTGTTCTGGATAAAATGGAAGAACTTATCATGAAAGAAGAACAATTTGAAGATGTATGTACATGCCGCAGCTGCCTTTTAGATATAGCTTCGTACACATTGAATAGAATTCCGGCCAAGTATATAGCGAGTCCCCAGGGCAGCCTGCATGCTAAATTGATAGAGTTTGAACACCAGGTAAATGTCGATATCGTCTCGGTGCTTACTAAAGCAATCAGAATCGTTTCCAAAAACCCCCGACATGATGAGGATAATTCCAGCCCGAAAAAACCCGGTGCTGATAAAAGCTAAAAAATGATAACAGACCATCAAATAAAGGCCCCCTGTTGTCAGGGGGCCTTTTTATCAGCTCTGAAAATTAGCCGGTGCCGGTTTCAATTTTTTTGTTTTCCAGCTTCGGAAAAGACATCCGGTCTGTAAACTCCTGTTGAAATTCAGTTGAAGTCGATAGCTCCAGGTATTCAGTTTTTTCCTTATAATCCGCCGCTTTATCTGCGAGATTTTCATTGAGCAGCATCATTCTTGCTCCTGCTCCTGCTCCATTTCCTGCCTGATAGATCCTGTCCTCCAGCTTTTCCGGTATCATCCCTACTTCACAGGCATGTCTCTTATCCAGATAATTGGCAAAACCGCCGACCAGATAAACCTCATCAATCTGCTGCGTACCTATCTCAGCCCTATCCATCAGGATTTCTATACCTGCTCGAATGGCCCCTTTGGCCAGCTGCATCTGCCGCACATCTTTTTGTGTGAAAAATAGAGGCCTTTCCCGTCCTGATTCATCTTCCGTAAAGAGTTTGAGCCGGGCGATATCATTTTTTCTTTCATATCTCCGGCGCCAGAAGTCAGGCAGCTTTTCTTTATCCTGGAAAGAGCCGGAAGCTGTCACAACCCCTGCTTTCAGCAGGCCGGCGGTGAGATCAAGCAGACCGGAACCACAAATTCCCACAGGTTTTTGGGCATCGATGGTGGTATAATCAAATCCATCCTTCCGAACCTCAAAACTATCAGCTGCTCCCGGCATAGCGGCCATGCCCTCACTTATATTTCCTCCTTCAAAGGAGGGGCCTGCAGCCACAGAACAGGCATAAATTTTGTCGCTTTTTCCCAGAGCAACTTCTCCGTTGGTTCCTATATCGACAAGCAGGTTGTAATTTTCGGTGTCGGCCAGATCAACTGCCAGCATATCAGCAACTATGTCGCCGCCTACATATCCCGAGATAGAGGGAAGTATCTCTATCTCCCCCTGCGGATTAATATCGAGTCCAGGATCTGAGGGAGAAAACTTCTGCTGATCACAGATGGTGGGGATAAAAGGAGAATTGGCGATATCTTCACTGTTAAGCCCCAGAAAACTGTGCAGCATTATTGTGTTGCCGGCAAAAACCATGCGATATATATCATCGGTCTCCAGATCCATCTTTTCAGCTAATCCGGCCAGACTGCTGTTCAATTTTTCCACCAGCATCCGCTGCAGTTTCCGCCAGCCGTCTTTCTGATCCCTGGCAGCCTGAATCCTGCTGATGACATCAGCCCCCAGTTCTTTCTGAGGATTGTAGAATGAATCTACCGCCAGTTCCCGTCCGGATTCCAGATCGAGCAGATAAACGACCACCGTAGTTGTGCCTATGTCCACCGCCGCTCCTGCAGCTCTTAGAATTTCCTCCTGACTGCCGATGCGGGCAAGGTATTCATCTTTGCCCACGGCGACAATTTCATTCTCTTCACGTCTTTTTTCCAGCTGCTTGATCGCTGAAAGCGAAGTTTCCTCCATATCCCCCCTGTCAAAAATTCGGCGCAGATAACTGCGCTGATCCTCCAGACTGGGCTCCTCAAAATCATAAATATATCTGTTCCAGCCGTTATCAATCTCGCAGCTGACTTCCTCCTCACCGGCCAGAATGCTTATTTCTCCGCCTTTTTCTATTTCTACAGTGAGATCTTCCTCAACGGTGTGAAGGCAGGCCAGCCTGATACCCTCTTCCAGCTCTGAATTTTCCAGAAGGTTTCTCTCGCGAGCTTTAGGAGAAGGAGCTGGTTTTATAAGAGCTTTGCATTTACCGCAGGTGCCCTTTCCCCCGCAGTAGCTGTCCAGTTCCAGGCCGCTTTCCTGAATGACTTTCAACAGCGGCAAACTCCCGGAGACATTTTTTGTTTCTTTTCTTTCGCCCTGTATTAACTCGACTTCAAATTCCATGAAAATTTAGCCCCCCTAATAGTTACGGATCTCCTTGTTGTATAATACCACAGCAGGATCAAAAAATATGTAATTTTGTTACACTTTCAGAATGAAAAATCAGCAGCAAAGCCGGACAGTATGCAAACTGTCCGGCCGCTGCCTATGATCCCGCTTATGGGAGGATCAAATGAGGGCTGTGCTCAAGCGATTTATTAGAAGAGACCGCTTATCTTGCCGTCCTCATCGATGTCTATATCTTCCGCAGAAGGTGTCTCAGGCAGTCCAGGCATGGTCATAACCGGACCGGTAATCGGGACGAGGAAGCCGGCTCCGGCCGAAATATTTATTTCTCTGACGCTCAAGGTGAATCCGGTAGGACGGCCCTTCAGATGAGGCTTATCTGAGATAGAATCCTGAGTTTTGGCCATGCAGATGGGCAGATCATCATAGCCAGAAGCTGTGTATCTCTCGATCTGCTCTTCAGCCTGATCGCTGTATTCGACTCCGTCGGCACCATAAACCTCGGTGGCGATGGTTTCTATCTTTTCCTTGATAGATTTATCAGCTTCGTAAAGGAAGTCGAATTCTGATTCTTGATTTTCCACCAGATCCAGCACTTTTTCGGCCAGCTCTTCTCCACCTTCGCCGCCTTTAGCGAAAACCTCGGAGAGAGCAACCTCTACGCCCATATCCTCGCAGCGCTCACGGATGAGTTCGAGTTCTGCTTCGGTGTCATGGGGGAAGCGGTTGATAGCAACAACCAGCGGCAGGCCGAACTTCTGAATGTTCTCTATATGCTTTTCCAGATTTTCAATGCCGCCGGACAGAGCATCCAGATCCTCATCTTCCAGCTCATCCAGTTCTTTGCCGCCGTGCATCTTGAGCGCTCGGGCGGTGGCAACCACAACGGTGGCCTCCGGACTTAGATCACCATAACGGCATTTGATATTGAAGAATTTCTCGGCTCCCAGATCGGCACCGAAACCTGCTTCAGTGATGGTAATATCGCTCACTGCCATGGCCATCTTGGTAGCTGTCAGGCTGTTGCAGCCGTGAGCTATATTGGCAAAGGGTCCGCCGTGAACAAAAGCCGGAGTGTTTTCTAGAGTCTGAACAAGGTTCGGCCTGATGGCATCTTTAAGCAGCGCTGCCATAGCCCCATGTACGTTCAATTCTTTTGCCGCTACGGGTTCATCGTCAAAGGTATAACCTATGACTATTTCACCCATGCGCTCTTTGAGCTCGGCGATATTGTTGGCCAGGCAGAGGATAGCCATAATTTCTGAGGCCACAGTTATCATGAAGTTATCCTCTCTGGGCAGACCATAGCCACCCAGACCGACAACAATATTTCTCAGAGCCCGGTCGTTCATGTCAACCACCCGGGAAAAACCGACCTTGTTGGGGTCCAGGCCGAGCTCGTTGCCCTGGAACATATGATTATCGATAGTCGCTGAAAGCAGATTATGAGCTATCCCGATCGCGTGAATGTCGCCGGTAAAATGAAGGTTGATATCCTCCATAGGAATTACCTGAGAATATCCACCTCCGGCAGCTCCACCTTTAACGCCCATGGCGGGGCCCAGAGAAGGTTCCCGGATCGCTATCGCGCAATCTTCACCGAGTCTGTTCATCGCCTGTCCCAGACCGACAGTAGTGGTGGTCTTGCCTTCTCCAGCTGCTGTAGGGGTCATGGCGGTGACCAGAACCAGATTGCTGTCCAGATCTCTTTCCTCGAGAACATCCATATTGACCTTGGCTTTATTATCCCCGTACTGCTCGATATCGTCCTCTGTCAGGCCTACCTTTTCCGCTATGTCGACGATATGTTCCTGTTCGGCTTCCTGAGCAATTTCAATATCATTCTTCATACTGATTAATTCCCCCTTATTTGTTTTGGTCTAAATCACATTGATTTTATTTGATGAAAAATTTATATGCCGCTTCTGCTTTCCAGGTCATTAATATAATTCTTGAGCTCCTCCACAATTCCTGCCGGCAAATCCGGCGCCTCAAAATCTTCCAGGATTTCCTGCCGTTTCTGATAGGCTCTTTCCCGGGCGATAGGCTGATCTTTTTCGCTTGAATATTTACGGCGCGAACTCAGATTGGGAGTCCGCAGATCTTCCATATGAGAAAATGTGTGGTCATGAGTAATGTAATTGCCTCCAGGACCTACCTCGTTGATAACTTCTTCAGCTATAGTATCTTCATTGACCTCGAGGCCGGAAGCATAATTTCCTATCATGCCCAGAATTTCATCATCGATAACAAACTTCTCGTAGGACATAGCCATATAATTTTCCAAAAGCCCCGCACTATGAAGCATGAAGTTAAAACCGCTTTTAATCGCTGAAAAAATATTCATCATGGCCTCATAGCCTCCCTGAGCATCAGGGAAAAGCGAATCTGTTAGGGCTCCTCCGCCCCTCACCGGCAGATCATATCTTCGCGCCAGTTGAGCGGTTCCGTTAAACATCTTGGCTGTTTCCGGGCTGCCCAGCGCCATATCCGCTCCCCGCAAATCGAGCAGGCTTGAGGCGGAACCATAGATCACCGGACAGCCGGGGTTTATTATTTGAGCAAGAAGGATGCCCGTCAATACCTCCGCATTTTGCTGGACCAGCGTGGCCGGGATGGTAGCAGGAGCCGTCGTGCCGCTCATGCTCATCGAAGCCAGACATAAAGCCTGGCCATTTTCCGCGTAAACTTCCAGGGCATCTGTCATCCGCACATCCAGCTGCAGAGGGCTGTTGGCATTGATCAGAGTTATCAAAACAACATTATCCGCGACATATTTTTTGCTGCCGAAAAGTATGGCGGCCATATCCAGAGTTTCCCGGGCTTTTTTCCTCCCCATGGAACTTCCCATGAAACACTTGTCGCTCAACTTTATGGCCGCGGAAAACATGCGAGCATGTCTTATTCTGTCGGGCACATCGTTGGGCTCGACCAGGACTCCCCCGACAACATCCAGATTATCACTACATTGAGTGAGTTTGGTGAAATTGCGATAATCGGCAAAGGTTGAATTTCGCCTGACGCCTTCATAATCCATCACGAAGGGAGCTCCATAACCAGGGACGAAGACTGTGTTATTTCCTCCCACTCTGATGTTATTGGCTTCATTTCTGGCCTTGATTTCAAAACTTTCCGGAGCTTTTGCAAGAAACTTTTCCAGATCGTCCTGACCCGGGTGCACCCGATTGCCATCCACCTCGATTCCAGCCCTCTGGAAATGTTCCCGGGCCCTGGAAGAGACGATCTCAACACCGGATTCTTCCAGAACCCGGAGGGTGGCTTCATGCAGGGCATCCTCCTCCCCGGGGGTGAAAATATCCTGATTCCCCAGTTTTCTCTTAAACAAAAATCAGCACCCCCTAATATTCATCCGGCATCTCTTTTAACTGGCTGTAGGTAAATACCGGTCCATCACAGCATACATAGCGGTGACCAATATTGCATTTTCCGCACTTACCCATGCCGCAGTCCATCCTCATCTCCAGAGTTGTAATGATGTTTTGCGGTTTGACACCCAGTTCGGTCAATTTATCGATGACTGCTTTGATCATAATCGGCGGACCACAGGTGAAATAAAGAGTATCCTCGGTTGTACATTCTAGCTCATCCACTATCAGGTTATGGGGGAAGCCAACACAGCGGTCCCAGCCTTTGCAGGGCTCATCGATGGTAAATTTGACGGTTGTGTTGGGGGCATTTTCCCACCTGCGGTGATCGTAGGAATAAAGCATATCATCTGGAGAGCGAAAACCATGCAGCATCTGGATGTGCCCGAATTTATCACGGTTTTCAGGATCGAGAACATATTCCATCAGAGATCGCAGGGGCGCTACCCCGATACCTCCTCCTACGAATACGATATCTTTACCTTCAGCTTTTTCGACCGGGAAGCTGTTTCCGTAGGGACCGCGCACTCCTAAATAGTCGCCTTCTTTCATATCATGCACTGCAGAGGTTACTTTGCCAACTTTTTTTACCGATATCTTAATATATTCATCATTCTCCGGCGAAGAGGCGAAACCATAGGGAGCTTCTCCCACCCCGTAGGCGGTGAGCATCAAAAACTGGCCGGGTTTGAAGTCGAGAACATTTTTATCATCATCTGCAATCCTGAGATGGAATGTTTTGATGTTCAGATTTTTGCCTGTCTCCTGGATTATATCAACAATTTCCGCCTTATGAGGCATATAATTTTCTTTCTTCACCTAATTACCTCCTTTCTCGGCCAGCGTTGTCTCGACCTCGTGAATGACCCTTCTTATGTCCAGATTTACCGGACATTTTTCCACACACCTTCCGCAGCCAACACAGCCGGGCGAGCCATCATAATGAGTTGGATGATAGGAGAATTTATGCAGGGCCCGCTGACGCCAGCGCTGATCCTGCTCTTCCCGGGGGTTATGCCCGGATGCGTGAGCCGTAAAAAGAGAGAACATGCAGGAGTCCCAGGAGCGCTTCTTCTCCAGCCCCTCCCAGTAAAACTTAAAACAGAAACATGTGGGACAGTAAAAGGTACAGACTCCGCAGCCCAGACAGCTGGCTGTAGGATTTTCCCAGTCGACTGATTCAAAAGCTTCCATTTCAGGATAGGGAAGTTCCTGATCTATGCTGAATTCACTGTTTTCCGGCAGTTTTTGACGTCTTTTATCGGTCAGTCCGGCCCAATCTTCTTCAGCATCGTCCAGGGCCTCAGCTGCCTCCAGAAAAGCTTCATCAGCCATCTCTTCATCTATTCTGAGGTAAAAAGTATCATCATCCTTCAGCAGATAGGCCGGAGCATCATCATTGTCGGCCGGGTCGATCTCCACCTGGCGGCAGAAGGACTGGCGGGAGGGTTCAAGACAGGAATAACCTACCAGCATGCTGTTTTCCCGCCGGGCCTGGTAGAACTGGTCTATAAAATTTTCTTCCATAAAAACGTCATCGTAGAGTTTCATGCCCTGAACATCACAGCTTCTAACCCCCAAAAATAGCCGGGGGCAGTCAGACCAATCGTCCGGTTCATGGTCTGGTCCGGTGGTTTCCCGACCCAGCCTGTCATCCCGGGGAAGATAATATTCTTTGGGAGAGACATCAGGCTGTTCTTCCAGATAGATCGAGTCTATCTCGTCTCCGGAATGAACATCACTGTAAATAACTTTTTTCTCATCCCCCTGCCTAACTCGAAATGGGGCTACTACCTGGTAATTTTCGCTGAGATCTTCGATAAAATCTTTTAACTGCCGGGGATTTAAGGATTTTAACATTTATTTCACCTCCTAGTCCAGAAAGCCTGGTTCTTCGTCATCTTTATCATAATCCGAATAAAGCGTCAGCTGGTCAGGATCCATCCCCGGCCGATAATCATACAAATCTCTGGCCTTATGATAGAGATGGGAGGTCAGGGATCTCATCTCAATTCCTTCAGGACAGGCCATTTCACAGGCGCCGCAGTTGACACATCTGCCCGGCATATGCATGGTTCGCATCAGATGAAAGACCATATCGTTCTCTGTATCGCTTCCCTCTCTCAGCCACTCCGGCTGATTGCTCTCTACAAAACAATGATCACAATAGCAGACAGGACAGGCATCCCGGCAGGCATAACATTGAGTACAGCGGGAAAATTCCTCCTGATAGTGTTTTTTCCGCTCCTCAGGAGAAACTTCCTCAAGCAGATAGCTGTTTTCCGCCAGCTCTGCCTCGATTTCCTCCTGATCCATCTCTTCTCCCACAGTATAATCGGCAATGACCGGATTGCGGGTATCGCACTCATCGCAGGCAGAGTTGCCGTCAATTCCGGGACAGCCGTTTATGCCGATGACCACAAGATCTTCTCTCTCCATCAAATCTTCCGACATATAATAGGCCATAGCCCTGGAATCACAGGGTTTGGCCACCACTGCCTGCCTGGCCGGATGATATTTGTGGATATATTTGGCCAGCATGGGGGAAGCATCAGCAGTGAAAGAAAGTTTTTCAGCTTGCTCGGGAGAATCTATAAATACCGGTTCAATGAGCTCAGAAAACATACCGGGAGCGAAGCCGACCAGATGTTTAATATCATGCTCTTCCAGCACCTGACCGGCCACCTCTCTGAGCTCTTCCGTTATCTGTTTATAGGAATTGCTCATAATCTATTTCACCCACCCTGTCTTCTTCTGTAATCTGTGAATCATCTATAAAACCTTCCCAGGCGCCCACACTCTTAACCCTGTCGACAACCCGGGTTACTATCTCGGCAAAGCGTTTGCCTTCGGCCGCTGAACACCAGGTAAAATTGAGTCGCTCGGGCTCGACACCGGCAAACTCCAGCATCTCTTTTAACATGGTAAAACGGCGGCGGGCATAATAGTTGCCATCTATATAGTGACAATCTCCGGGATGACAGCCAGAAACCAATATGCCGTCAGCCCCTTTCTCCAGAGTTTTGATTATCAGAAGCGGATTAATCCTTCCCGTACAGGGAATTCTAACCGTCCTGATATTGGAGGGGTACTGCAGCCTGCTGCTTCCAGCCAGATCAGCCGCTGCATAACTGCACCAGTTGCAGAGAAAAGAAACTATTTTTGGCTCGAATTCTTCCCTATCTTTTTGGTTATCTGCCGCTGCTTCTGTTTCCGCTTTTGCCTCCAATTTACATCCCTCCTGTCTCTACAGGTTCATTAACCGGAACCTGTTCTTCCCCATCTTCGCTCAAAAGAGCATCTATCTCGTCGATCAACTTGGAATTGCTGAAGCCTTTGAGATCAACAGCATGGGGACGGCAGACTCCTGTGCAGTTTCCGCACCCCTTACAGAGTACCTCGTTGACCTCGGCGACTTCATCTTCAGGATCGACCTCGATCGCTTTATATACACAGACCCGTTCACAGTCACCACAGCCGATACAGAGGTTTTCATCGACTTCGGCCACCATTGCCTCCGTCAGGAGGTATTCACGGGCCAGAATAGATGCGGCTCTGCCGGCAGCAGCCCTGCTCTGAGAGATCGATTCGCTGAGATTTTTGGGGCCATGTGCCAGCCCGGTCAAAAAGATGCCATCAGTAGCCGAATCGACCGGCCGCAGCTTCACATGAGCCTCCAGGAAAAATCCGTCCTCGTTGAGAGGGGTTTTGAGCATCTGACTGATTTCCTGGTTATCTTCGTTGGGAAGAATTGCTGGTGCCAGAACCAGCATATCAGCTCTATCCTCAACTTCTTTTTCAGTAAGAGGTTCTTCGTAGCAGATTTCCATACCGTCTTCTGCTGCCCTGACTTCCGGTTTGTCATCCTCTGTATAACGGCTGAAATTAACGCCCAGATCGCGGGCTTTGCGGTAAAGATCTTCAAAATAACCGTAGCTTCTCATCTCGCGGTAGAGAATGTTAATCTCAGTTTCAGGGCTTCTTTCCTTGATGTAAATTGCATTGCGCAGAGCCTGGCTGCAGCATATGCGGCTGCAGTAAGGCCGATCATCCTCGCGAGAACCCACACATTGAATCATATAGATGCTGTCAGCTTCGGGAACTCCATCCTCCAGTCTTTCGTCCAGCTCTAGCTGGGTTACGACTTTATCGCTCATCTCATAATCATACTCCTGCGGAGTGTGTTCCTCGCCGCCGGTGGCGACGACGACGGTACCGCCTTCGACCTCTATCAGCTCATCCTCTTCACTCCTGGCCTCATCAACAACAGGCGGGTCGAGTTCCAGGGTGAAGTTGCCGACAAACCCGGATATATCTTTTAGCTCGTGACCGCAGTAAAGATCGATCAGTTCATGCTCTCTGACCTTCTGTTTAAGCCGGTCAATATGAGGTTCTACCGGTCTGCCCTCAAGCGATTGTTTGAGCTTGTTGGCATGACCACCCAGCTCTTTTTCCTTTTCGACCAGGGCGACGGGAAAACCCAGCTCGGCCAGTTCCAGGGCCGAAGTCATTCCGGAGACGCCTCCTCCGATCACGAGACCGCGGGCGATATTATCGACCTCACCCCGCTGCAGGGGTATGGCGTTTTTGACCGAAGAAACTGTCCCTTTTATCAGCTCAAATGACTTTTCGGTGGCTTTTTCCGGCTCCTCTTTATGCACCCAGGAACCCTGGTCGCGTATATTGGTCATTTCCATCAAATAGGGGTTGAGTCCGCTGCGTTCTACAGCATCTCGGAAGAGAGGTTCATGAGTTCTGGGAGTGCAGGAAGCTATTACAACCCTGTTCAGTTCATGTTCCTCTATTCTATCCGCGATCAAATCCTGGCTGTCAGAAGAACAGAGATAAACAACTTCTTCTGAATGTTCGACGAAAGGTATCTCGGCAGCTCTTTCGGCCACCTCCTCTACGTCTATAACCCCGGCTATATTTGTGCCGCAGTGGCAGACAAAAACCCCAACGCGTGTTCTTTCGTTCTCCACTATTCTATCCTCTTTGACTTTGGCCTCTTCAAAACCCAATTCCTGAACATCAAGGACTGAATGGCGGGCAGCTAAAGCT
Source organism: Halarsenatibacter silvermanii (assembly GCF_900103135.1). Lineage (NCBI taxonomy): Bacteria > Bacillati > Bacillota > Clostridia > Halanaerobiales > Halarsenatibacteraceae > Halarsenatibacter > Halarsenatibacter silvermanii. The sequence continues at coordinate 115,401 of NZ_FNGO01000002.1, forward strand.
GCTGATCCGCTGGCGCCCATCACCGATTCAGGTATGTCTTTAGGACCGTTAACCACGCCGCAGGCATAAACTCCATCCCGGCTGGTGGAGAGAGGATCGAATTCATCTTCAGCAGCGAAACCGTATTTGTTGGTTCTCACCCTGAGATCCTGCAGTGTTTCGTGCATTTTTTCGGTCGGCTCCATGCCGCTTGCTAAAACGACGAGATCGTAGTCCTCAGCGGCAAAACCATCATCTCCCTCCGTGACTTTAAGCCTGACGTCTCCCTGGTGTTCTCCTTCTTCGATCTCGGCTACCCGGGAGCGCACGAAATTTATTCCTTCTGTTTCCTGAGCGCGATTGTAATAGCGTTCAAAACCCTTGCTGAATGATCTCATATCCATATAGTACATATCCACTTCTATCTCATCGCGGTGCTCTTTGGTGATAAAAGCATGCTTGAGAGAGTACATACAGCAAACTGAAGAACAGTAATTATGATCACAGCGCCTGTCACGGGAACCGGCACAGTGGATAAAAGCGACTTTTTCTGCTTCCTCCCCGTCTGAAGGACGAACGATATGGCCATCAGTAGGCCCGGAAGCATTCAAAATTCGCTCGTATTCCAGGCTGGTCACCACATTTTCATGTTCATCATAACGATACTGGTCGACTACAGTACCGTCAAAGGCTTCATAACCGGCAGCAAAAACAACCGAGGCTGCTTTTACGGTAAAATGCCTTTCGACCTGATCATAGTCGACTGCATCGAAGTTACAAACTTTTTCACAGACTCCGCATTTGTCCTCCTGCAGCTTGCGGCAGTTTTCCTCATCTATAACAGCTACATTGGGAACAGACTGAGGCCTGTACATGTGAATGGCACCGTGTTCATCCATACCCATATTGTACTCATCTTCTATAGTTACAGGACACTTGTCCAGACAGTCACCACAGCCTGTACACTTTTCTTCATCGACATAACGGGGCTTTTTCTTCAGCTTCACCTGAAAATCTCCGGGTTCACCGGACAGATTCATGAGTTCGGTCATCGTATAGGTGGTAACGTTCTCGTGTGTAAAACAATCGGTAATCTTGGGAGCCAGAATACAGGTGGAACAGTCATTTGTGGGAAAGGTCTTATCGAGCTGTGCCATGCGCCCGCCCAGACTGGGGCCGCTTTCAACCAGATAGACCGGCACTCCCATTTCGGCCAGGTCTGTAGCCGCCTGAATCCCGGCTATACCGCCTCCAACTACTACTACTGGATCTGGCATATTTATTCACCACCGGTTTCTTCGAGTGTATATTCGGTCGGTGCTCTGTCGCTCTCTAAGGCTTCTTCAACGCTGTTCAATCGATAGCGCAGCACATTTTTGTCCAGTTCGTCAAGCTCCTGTTCCAGCCCGGCATCACAGTAATCCTCTTCAACAGCCATTCGGCGCAAAACCCTGACAATATCGGCAAAACGGACATTTTGCGGGCAGGCCGATACACAGCGCCGACACTGAATACACTGCCAGATCTCTTCCCCATCGAGCAGCTCTTCTTCAAAACCCAGCAGAGCCTTTTTGATCATAAGGCGGGGATTAAAGCTTTCACGCTGCTCGGCCACGGGACAGGTTCCTGTACAGCTGCCGCAGCTGAAGCATAGAGAAAGATTTTCTCCTCCGGGACGATCCTGTACGGTGCGTTTAAATTCGCTATTCATCATCTACTTCCACCTCCGGTCGGGGATAAAGTCCTGCTTCTTCAACTACCACCGGTGTTATCTCTTCCCAGCCCACCGGCATCAGATGTATTCCTTTAACTCCCTCTGTATTTTTCACATGCTCTATTATTTCCACGGTAAAGTCTATGCCTTCCTGCCTTTTATCATCGGCATTAGCGATTCTATCTATAAGCTCATCAGGCACATCCATGCCCGGCACATCATTCTTCATATACTTGAGAGCAAATTCGGATTTGGTTGGCAGAAGACCTGCCAGGATATGAACTTCTTCATGCAGTCCTTCTTTTCTCATATCTTCCATCCAGCGATCAAATTTTTCCAGATTATAAATACACTGGGTCTGAATAAAATCCATGCCGGCCTTTATCTTCTTTTTAAGCTTCAGCATATGCATCTCATAGGGCTCAGCAAAAGGGTTGTGAGCTCCGCCGATATATAATTTGGGCGGGGTCCGCAGCTCGTCGCCGCTGACCAGTTCTTCATCGTCCACCATATCGCGAGCAGCTTTGATTAAACTAACGGAGTCCATATCGAATACATTTTTTGAGCCTTCGTCCTTACCAAAACTTTGATGGTCACCGGTGAGACAGAGAACATTGCGGAGGCCTAAAGCGCTTGCTCCCAGCAGATCGCTCTGAAGACCGATTCTGTTTCTATCCCTCGTGGTGGCCTGAATTATCATCTCCAGGCCTTCTTCATGTGCAATTTTAGATGCAGCAATGCTGGACATTCTCACTATAGCTGTCTGATTATCGGTCACATTGACAGCATCCACATATCCATGCAGATCCTCGCACTTTTCTCTGATAAAATCCGGATCCGCGCCTATCGGTGGGCCCATCTCGCTGCAGACGACAAAGTGATCCTCTTCCAGCAGTTTATGCAGGTTGGAAATATATTCTGGCATACACTACTCTCCTCCCGAGCGGAAAAATTCAGGGTTCTTATGGCTGCGCACGCCACCATCCCGGTAGGTTGTCCAATCCTTGGGTTCCTCGTGTTCCAGCAGCCGATCGAATACCTCGAGCTCCTTGGCGCGTTCATAAATCAATTCCCAGCCGCAGTCGATCTCGTCATCGACCTCGCAGTTGCCGTCCTCGGAACCGCCACAGGGTCCATTGAGAAGGCTTTTGGAGCAGCGGGCTATAGGACAGATCCCGGCGAATCTATCGAGAACACATTCTCCACAGCCGTGGCACATTTCCTCCCATTCTCCCGTAGCGCTGGTGCGGCCATAGAAAGTCGTATTAAGACCGGGCAGAATGAGTTTCTCGGGAAATCTGATAGCCAGATGCTGCACTCCAATACCACAGGCGAGCGAAAGAACAGCGTCGCTTTTCTCTATCTGCTCTTCAATCTCGTCTATAAATTCATCATCACACTGTCTTTTGATAGCATCGGCGGCGATATCAAGACTCTCTCCGTTCTGACTGAAATAAAGTTCCAGAAGATCACGCAGCGATTTCGCCTCTCTTTCTCCGCCGGCCAGGCTGACGGTTACACAGGTGCCGCAGCCCACAATCAGCAGTTCTTCGATATCCTCGGGCAGCATATCCCTTATCTCATCAACCTCTTTGCGTTCACCAACGATCATCGGTGGGATTCCTCCTTCCAGTTATCCAAAAAAGCACTGAGATCTTCGGCCATCCTGGGTGAAAGACGCCGGTACTCCAATCGAGAAGTATCCAATCCCAGCTTTTCCATATCCTCTCTGGCCTTATTTACCACCTGTTCACATCTATCATGTCCGGTAAGGTGCTTGCAGGCTTCGGATATGCACCCGAGTATAAGCAGTTCGCCATTACCGCCTTTCAGCCGGCTGAATATCTGCTCCCTTTTGACCGTGCTGGCACAGGGAACTTCCTCGACTTCCTGGGCTTTTAGAGGGTCATCATCAGCTTTCTCCCGGGCGATAGCGGCGGAATTCTCGCAAATTATCACCTGTACACCATCCTGCTCTTCTCCGTTTTCGCTTTCCCCGCTGCGGGTAATAGCACCGGCAGGACATCGGCTGATACATAAATTGCAGCCCTGACAGGCCAGGTCCATTATAGTCATGGAGTTGAGTTCTTCGTCACGCTGAACTGCCCCGTGGGGACAGACTCTCTGACAGGTGTAGCAGACAACGCACTTTTGATCATCTATCTCTCTATCCTCATCGTCCATCTCCTCCACACCCTGCAATATTCGCTTTATCTCAGCAAGGGTGAAGCTTTTTTCTTCCTCCTGATAGGTCAGAGCATTGGGACCGCGGGCGCCGCCGAGCACATATACGCCCCTCTTCCCGCTCAAAGTGGGCTGGAGATAGACATTTTCCTTCTGCAAATATCCATATTCATCCTGTTCTATCTTTAATATATCGGCCAGTCTGTCATTGTGAGCAGCCGGTTTCAGCTCGGGAGCTATAATCATCTCACCGGTCAGCTCAATATCTATATCCTCTCGTTGATAGCAAATTTCTTTTTCGCCGATTTCGAGTTCTCCCAGATCATATTTGAGGAAAACTACATTCTGCCTGCGGGCTTTTTCATAAAGCTCATCATTATTGTCCATAAATCTCATAGCCTTGTAGAAATAATATATATCTCTTTCAGGGGATTTTTCTCTGGCCTCGAGCGCGGTTTTTAACCCCCAGCTGCTTATGGCCGCTGGTGACAGCTCCGAATAATCCTGTACTATAAGCAGAGGCTCGTCGGAATCTTCCTCAAGAAAATCCTCCGGATCATCAGTCAAAGACTGACCTGCTTCTACGGGCAGCTCCTCCTGGAAAGGAAGATTTATGACTATGCTGGCTGCAGAAAGGCTCTCATTAACTTCACCATTGTCTTTAATTCCCAGCTCAAAGCCTCCTACCTCTCCCCGGCAGCTGCTCAAAATCTCCGGAGAGATGGAGGTGGAACTGAGTTCTTCCTCCTCCAGAGACTCCCCAATATATACAACATCATACTGATTGTCGGAACCTGACATCAGATTACCTCCTTTTAGCCTGCTGTAAAAATTGAAAGTTCCCGATCCTATCGTCAGCTTTGTATTCTTATCAGTTAGCCTTTTCCACCAGTTTATTATCAAGCAGGCGATAGGCCGTCTCCCGGCTTTTTGCAATGGTGGTGGCGCTGTCTCCCGGGCCGGTTACAGTCCCGGCCAGATACACTCCTGTCTCCTCTCCGGGCCAGATCGGCCGCAGAAATCCATCCTCTGTCTGCTGCAGATTGAAAATCTTTGACCAGTGCTCGTGTTCTGTGCCGCGGTGAATTCCTTCAGAGAGCACAAGCAAATCTGTATCCAATTTTTCCATCTTTCCCTCTTTTTGGTCTTCGTAATTGAGTTGTAAGGAGTCAGAGCTGCTCTCCAGGCGCAGAGGCTTGCAGTTATAATAATCGATATCGAGCTCGGAGAGCTTCTCAAAGGAAAGATTTACGAGGAAGCCGGCTTCCTGCATATCGATAAAGAACATGCTGAGATCCATTTCAGGAAAGTTGTGCCTGAGTACCTGAGCGATGCGATAATTATAGCCGCAGCAAACTTTAGAACAGTAACGAGCCTTTTCCTGAATGCTGCGGGAGCCGTTACACTGAAGAAAAACAGCCGAATCAGGGCTAAATCCCAGATTCATCTCCAGTGATTCCTCACAGAGCTGATCTTTTCTCCCTTCGAGCATATCCTCAAAATCACTGGCCCAGAGGATCCTCTCATCTTCGAATATTTCCGGGGTGCCAGTTTCCAGCTCTGACCACCGCTTGTGACCGGTAGCCAGCACGATTTCGGAGATATCATCGAGAGTATATTCTCCATCATCATCCTCGACAACCAGACCAAAACCTTCTTTTTCCAGACAGTCCAGCACAGCTGTGTTTTCTCTTACTTCAATTCTGTCGCTTTCTCGCACAGAATTGAAGATACTGTCAACAAGGCAGAGATTGCATTTGGTGCAGCTGTCGGTGGCTTTACAACCATAATTTTTTATATTACCACCCAGTTCATCTTCCTTCTCCAGCAGCACCACATCTTCCCCGGCATCAGCCAGCTCGGAAGCTACAGTACACCCTGCAATACCTCCACCGATTACACCAATTCTTGACATATTGTTCTCCCCTTCCGAATAAAGACAGGATGGTGTGATTTTACGGCTAAACAGGCCTTCGATCAGATAGGTTGTTAAACAATTTTAAAAAATTTAAACCTGCTTTCATGTCATATTTTAACATAACTGCTAATTTAAGTTCAACCGGCCTGGCGGCTAAACCAGGTTATGGCGCAGTATCGAGCGTCCGGGAGGAAAAACAGCCACTCCCTTTCCTTCTTCCTCAAATAGAAGCCTATGCATGAGGTCAGAAGAGCCCTCAATCTCCTGATAATCAAGATCCAGAAATTCCGCCGCCTCGCGGGCATATTTGCGATATTCAGCCAGATCATCTATCCAGGTATTCACAAATACGAGCCTCGTATAATTCTTATATTCCCTCGTCACCGTCTCCCGGGCCATCTCTTCGCCCACTCGATCAACATATTCTTCGAAAACGCTGAGAGGATCGCCTCCAAAATCTATCCAGCCCCGGGAAAGATAGATTGTGCCAGGATTGTCTTTGAATTCCTCCTGGTATTTGCCAGCTGATCCCAGAAGCAGGCTGATACAGTCGTGAACACGCGGGGCAATAATCGGCGATTCACTGGAACTGAGCCCCGAAATTCCGTGCGAACACAATCCATAAATCAAACGAATTTTATCGTAGCCCTCTTCTTCGCTCTGATCGATCTCATTTTGCAGCTTTTCCCGCAGTTTATCTGGCACCCTGTGTAAACCATATCCCATAAAATTAAGGTCATGATCAGGATCGAGTGCCTCTATTTCAGGTCGCATAGTCGAACAGGCGATAACTTTATCCAAAACAATCAACCCTCCCGCCCGATATTTAACTCCAGGGCTGGCCCACAGCCGAAAACTCCAGTCTGGTTTCCAGAAAAATTCCCTCTTCTTTACGGGAGCCGGCTACCTTTCCGTATACATCCTCGCGTTCGTACTCAACCTTGATATCCCGGCCGCCCGATCTTTTAGCTTTTTCAAGAATGTATTCTCGACCTTTCTCGATGGCGTTCTCAACTGCGTCTTCAAATTCCCGGTAGCCGAGCTTCTCATCGGGAAGATGTACTAAATAGCCAACATTTACCTCATCGGTGCGGACTATTATGGTTTCTCGCTCGATGATCTTACCCATAACTGTACCGACTGCATTGGCTACCTCGGCTGCTTCCGGCAGTTTTAGTTCAGCATTGAGTTTTTCTGCAACTTCAGGGAAATAAGCTCTGACCGGCGCTCCTACTCCCACCAGAGGAGGACCGAGTCTGCAGATAGTTTCCAAAAATTCACCGTTATCAGGTGAGATCAACCTGGCAATCATATATTCCATCTCCCGGGAAGAAAAATCTAGATCTTCCTCCCGGCCCAGCACTGCCTCGATGACCAGCGAGGTAATTTTATCATATACGCCGTTCAAAATTTCTTCAGCAAGTTCTTCCGGGTTTTGAGAATTTCTATTGGACATAACTTCCAGGGCAATCTCCGATGCCTGCTCATTCCAGCGATCAAACTCTCCACTGGTATGCAGAATATCGGTTGGTGTCAGGGAAGCTCTATGCAGACATCCCACTTTCACCAGCTGTTCCCAGGGGAGAAGTTCTGCATCCTGATCGAGTTTTCGCCCCAACTGCCATATGGTATGAGGCTTATCTTTGAGAACTGATACCAGCTCACGCTCCCGTTCGTTCAGCTCCATTCGCTCGGGTTCTGATAGATAAACCAGGGCTGAAACAGGCTGATAATTATAGGTGTAGGGATTCCTATCTCTGATTCGCTCGAGCTCATCGATTAAATGAGGATATTTTTCGGCCGCCCAGCTGAGGGGAAAAACTCGCTGAGGCCCTATCGATGTTTCTCCATCTTTGGATATCTGGATAAGACTATCCCCTCCAAGACCGATAGTGGTTATATCAGCGGCTTTAACCCGGGTGTGCCAGCCGCCGACCATAGCTCCTCTGGGATTTATGCGGGGACTTCCTTCCTCCAGCAGAGCCAGATCGGTGGTCGTCCCACCCATGTCAACTATAATCCCATTTTCTATATCGGCCAGATGACGAGCTCCCACCACACTGGCCGCCGGGCCGGAAAGGGAAGTCTCGACCGGTCTTTCTCTGGCTTCCGAGGTGCTTATAAGGCTGCCGTCTCCGCGAACCACCATCACCGGGGCTGATATATCTCTTTCCTCTATCAGAGAATCCACACTTTCTATCAGCTCAGTTATAAGAGGCAAAAGCCGGGCATTGAAGACAGCTGTAACCGCCCGCTCCTGAAATCCAAGATCGCTGGTCAGCTGATGTGCAGCTACCACCGGACAGCCGCTTTCCTCTCTCACTATTTCGGCCGCCTTCTGCTCCTGAATCGGATTGCGAACGCTGAGATAACCTGAAACCGCGAAAGCATCTACCTCGCCTTTCATCTCCCGGACCGCTTCTCTAATCTCCTGCTCATCTATTTCCTCTTTTATTTCACCTTTTATGCTGCAGCCTCCGGAAACTACAGCCTGTTCATCAGCGGGCAATCGCTCCTCGGGCTCAAAGCCTAAAAGCAGGGTACCTACAGCGGCTCCCTGCCCCTCCACAATAGCATTGGTGGCCAGAGTGGTCGAAAGGGAAACAAGTTCAATTTTCTCCGCCAGAACGGATTCATCTGCCATCAGATCATTGAGGCAGTTTTCTATGGCTGCATTCAGATCTTCCCGGGTGGTTATCTGTTTGGTGCTGGTTACTATCTCTTCTGCGCCCAGATCCATCACAACTCCATCGGTAAATGTTCCTCCTGTGTCTATTCCCAGTGCTAATTCAGACATCTAATTGTCCTCCTCAAGCTGATTAAAAACAAACAATTTTGCAGGATTGAGCCGTTTACAGGCTCCCCTGAATAAAAAGCCAAAAAAAATTTGTTGAGGAATAACCCACCCCGACAATCCGAGGCCGGGGCGGGTAATCCTGTAGTTCTTTCCGGGCATTTAAAGAATTTCGTTTTCAGCTCTCTGCACGATTTCATTTAATCTTCTGCTCACAGCATCGGGAAGAGGTTCAGGTTCGTAATTCTCCACAATATCCATTACTTTTTCATGAGCTCTGTCATAAAGAGTATCCTCATCTTCGGCCCAATTATCGTAAAACTTGCGCTCGAACAGATCAGGATACCAGGTCTCTTCCTCGAAATGATTCATGGTATGCTGTTCGCCCAGGAAGTGGCCTCCCGGTCCGACATCATCAACTATTTCGGTGGCCAGCTTTTCCGGAGTTACATCGATTCCTTCAACGATCCTGCGGGCAAAACCGATCAGTTCATCGCTGATCACCAGATTTTCCAGGGAAGCACAATTGCCGTGTTCAATATATCCGACATCGTGATTTAGGTTAGCACCTGATTGAGCCGTTATCACGATAGAAAGTGCATCCTCTATAGCCGCCTGTTCATCCACGATTTTTGCATCGGTGCAGCCGCAGGTTCCAAACATGGGGATGTCGATATAATTGGAAACGTCTGCCAGTGCTGCCTGCATCAGATGAAATTCGGGAGCACCGTAAGAGAATATTGTGGTGTTCATATCCATTATGGTGAATACTCCACCCATTACAAAAGGATTACCCTTATTGGTCTGCTGATTCAGCACCAGCCCGCTCAGACTCTCGGCCAGGCCGGTAGCCATAGCGCCGGCCAGTGTGGCAGGCACAGTTCCTCCAGCCATTATGCAGGGTGTATAAACTACGGGCAGAGATTTTTTGGCGGCAAGGACGAGTTTTCCGGCCGCATCCTCAGCATGCTGCAGAGGTGATATGGGTTCGGCATAGAGAGTCATGAAAGGATTTTCCCTGAGCTCCGCTTCTCCGCCGGCAATAACCTCACACATCTCTATGATATCTCCATAACCTTCGGCATCGTTTGCAGTAATTACTATCGGTTTGGATGAATTTTCGACCATCGCCTGAAATTGATGGCGGTCATAAACCGGCTGCGGGACATCCTGAACTATACCCAGAGACATAACAAAGTCCAGGTTGTCAAGCGCATCTATGGTTTTGGTAGCCATTTGAACAGATTCTTTACTGGCTTTAACTCTTTCTCCGGTACGGGGATCGCGAAAATGGGGTGTGTCAGAACCCGTGCCGAAATAGGCATTGTTGCCGGCCAGCTCCATAACCCTCTCCTTGGTTCGGCTGTTGCTGAGCGTTACCTTGTGGGGGGCAGTGCGGATAGCATCTTCAACTAGTCTGGAAGGAACTCGCACGTTATTGCCTTCCACATAACAACCGGCATCTTCCATGATTTCCAGGGCCTCGTCATGATAATATACTACACCTGTTCTTTCCAGAATTTCCATTGAAGCTTCCAGAATTTTTTCGATTTCATCTTCAGACAGAACTTCCAGTTTGGTGCCCTGTATAGTCCTGTAATTAGCTTTCTTCATATTTTATTACCCCCACCTTATTTAAGAGGTCATTTCCTGTACCAGATCTTTGGCGGAAGCAGCATCCGGAGCCCAGCCATCAGCACCGATATCATCAGCAAATTCTTTGGTCACCGGAGCGCCACCTACTAATACTTCAACATCATCTTTCAGCCCCTCTTCTTCGAGAACTTCAATTACGTTCTGCATCTCCATCATGGTGGTGGTCAAAAGCGCACTCATACCCAGCACATCAGCATTGTTTTCTCTGACCGCATCCACTATTTCATCGGCCGGCAGGTCTACTCCCAGGTCGATAACCTCCATGCCGCCGCTTTCCAGCATCATTCCGACCAGGTTCTTACCGATATCATGCAGGTCACCTTCGACGGTAGCCAGCACTACTGTCACAGATTCTTCTCTATCAGCGGCAGTGAGAAGAGGGTTGACCAATTCCATGCCCGCCTTCATGGCTTTAGCCGACATCAATACTTCTGGAACAAACATATCTCCTGCTTTAAATCTCTCACCCACTACATTCATCCCGCTGATTAAACCCTCGGAGATTATCTCCTGGGGTTCTGTGTCCTCATCTATTGCCTCCTGGGTAAGCTCCTTCACAGCCTCCTGATCACCATCAATAACCTTTTCTCTCATCTTTTCATAATCTGGCATGTTAACTATCCCCCTCTACTTTTTTTAATTCTTGTATATTTTAATAGATGCTGCTCAATTTTAAAAGGCGATTTCATCAATCGCGTTCGGCTTCTCTTTCTTCAGCCCGCTCCAAAATCTTATCAACCTCTTCCTGCTTGTCATCGGGAAGCTCTGGGGCTTCATAATTCTCAAGAATATCGTGCAGCTTATTTTTTATCCGATCGCTCATGCGTGAGCTGTCAGCCTTTTCCTTCCAGCCGTCGTAACGCATTCTATTGATCAGATCAGGAAACCAGGTCTGATTTTTAAAGTGTTTGCGGGTATGATCTTCGCCCAGGAAATGACCTCCCACACCTACCTCATCCACAACATCAACTGCCAGAGTTTCGTCGGTTACCTCGATTCCATTCATAAAGCGGCGAACCATTCCTATTATTTCATCATCCATTACCAGCTGTTCCAGGCTGCCCATGTTGCCTGAACTCATGTAACCGCAGTCGTGAACTAAGTTGGCGCCCGATTGAGCTGCCGTAAGTATGCTCATAGCTGCTTCTGCTGCTGCCTGTTCATCGATGGTATGGGAATCTGTGCATCCTGCTGTGCCGAACACAGGCACTCCCATGTGGCTTGAAACCTGAGCTATGCCGGCCTGCAGGCAGTTAAATTCGGGGCTGCCGTAGCTGTAAACTGTGGTATTCATATCCATAATGCCGTAGACTCCGCCCATAATGATCGGAGTTCCGCGGTTGGCCAGCTGAGCAAGAGTTATACCTGTAACGCTTTCCGCTATTCCCTGAACGAGAGTAGCAGCCAGAGTGGCAGGGCAGGTTGCACCAGAGATAATGCAGGGGGTGTAGACGATGGGTATACGTTTACGAGAAGCCAGCAAAACTTTGTCAATAGCCTCACGACCATGAAGAAGAGGTGAAGTGGGCTCGGAATAGAGGAAGAAAAAGGGCTTTTTCTGAAGTTCTTCCAGCGAACCGGCCACGACAGAGGCCATATCGATCATATCTTCGTACTGTTCGATGTCAAAACCCCAGTGAACAATGGGCTTATTGGTGTTTTCCAGCATTGCTTTAAAAGCATGAACATCGGCTATATTTTCTGTTACATCGCTGGGAGTTCCCAGATCCATAACATAGTCAATATTGTCCAGAGCATCACATACCTTAGCCGCATTTCTGTTGTCCTGAACCACAGGACGACGCCTCTCTCCAGAGTAAGGATCGCGATGATAAGTATTGGTTGGTCCGGGGCCAAAATGAGTTTTGTCATCATGTAAATCCAGAGCAGCTTTACCTTCCTGATCATAAAGGGTGATCTTAGAAGGGGCGTTATTCACCGCCCACTGACTCAAACCGACAGGTATCTTAACCAGCTCATCATCCTCTATCCAGCAGCCTGCCTCTTCGAAAATCTCCCGGGCTTCTTCCGAAAACACCTTGACACCAGTCTTTTCCAGCACTTCCAGAGCGGCCATATAAATCTCTTCACACTCATCTTCAGACAGTGACTGAAAATTCACAGTAGAGTTGGCTTCGAATCTGGCCCTCTTGTAGTTTGACATTATCTTACCCCCTTTTATTTTCTAAACCATTTCCTGCACTAAATCTTTAGCAGAGGCTGCATCCGGGGCCCAGCCATCAGCACCGATATCATCAGCAAATTCTTTGGTCACCGGAGCGCCGCCCACTAAAACATCAACATCATCTTTAAGTCCTTCTTCTTCGAGAACTTCAATTACGTTCTGCATCTCCATCATGGTGGTGGTCAAAAGCGCACTCATACCCAGCACATCGGCATTGTTTTCTCTGACCGCATCCACTATTTCATCGGCCGGCAGGTCTACTCCCAGGTCGATAACCTCCATGCCGCCGCTTTCCAGCATCATTCCGACCAGGTTCTTACCGATATCATGCAGGTCACCTTCGACAGTGCCTAAAACTACAGTGGTCGACTCCTCTCTGTCGCCTTCGGTAAGGAGCGGATTAACTATCTCCATACCGGCCTTCATGGCCTTGGCCGACATCAATACTTCCGGAACGAACATATCTCCCGCTTTAAATCTCTCCCCCACTACATTCATGCCGGCTATTAATCCCTCAGAAATGACTTCCTGAGGTTCTGCTCCTTCATCAACTATTTCCTGAGTCAATTCAGCTACGTTCTCCTGATCTCCTGCAATAACTTTTTCGCTCATCTTTTCATAATCTGGCATTTTTTGTATCCCCCTGCTGTTTGTAATTATATATATTGTCTATTTGGGTATTATAATCATGATTATTTCGGTTTAAAAAAATAATTACCTCGTGTAAAATAATCATGATTTTCCCTATATAATAATTTGTATACTGATATCCAAATTCCTCTTTTTTAAAAATAAACTTTTATCAAAAAACTTTTTTAAGCCAGCACCGGCATCAGCGCCAGCTAAGATATGCTGATCTATTATTTAGTTTTTCCTCATTATTAATAATTAAATGAAACGGGCTATTTTTCCTTTAAATTAAGATAATCACAACCAATGATTATAGGTCAATCGAATTCACCAGCCGGGATCAAAACGGTCGTTATTAATTCTTTTCCGCAAAGAGTTTATCAGTTTTTTTACGTGTTTCCAGGATTTCAGCTCACTTTCTCTATAAATATTACCATCAATCCCCCGAAAAGTTCGCTCTCTCCCCCGACTGCGATGGGGAAGAGAGCCGAGCTTTTTGAGTAAAAATGCAAATCTTTCTCTCACACTGGAGGCTGTTTTTACGCCATCTCTGGCCAACCCCTCTGCCTCTGCCGGCTCTATCTCCTTCAAACAGTAAAGATCTATCAGGGTTCCGATCACATCATCATTGTAATGAAGCCTCCTGTACTGAATAATTTCCTCGCTTATCTCAAGGAGTTTGTTTTCAAGATGGGTATAATCTTTGTCGCTGTCTTCTTTTAATTGGCTCATTTATTTCACTCCGCTGAATATACTTTTTTGATAATATTTTATTCCACCCTCTCTTCAACTTTACCGGCGGCAGCCGAAACGGCTCTTTCGCGGCCGATCAATCCCCGGGGGCGGAATCTCAGAATAGCAATTATGATGACCCCGACAGTCAACATACGCACATGCGGCAGCTGCTCGGCTCCCAGCGGAAAATACCCGGCAAAAATTTCGCTGGTGCTCCAGGCAGTCCAGATGAAAAAGGCGCCGATTATTGAACCCTTATTGTTGCCGCTGCCGCCGGCCACAACCATCAACAGAGGAATAAATGTCATCATGATGTCATCATAGGATTCTGGGTTGATATAGGCCTGATAATGAGCATAAACGGCGCCTCCCAGTCCTATTATCATCGCCCCCAATACCAGCGACTGCATGCGGTAGGAAAATATGTCCTTCCCCAGCATTTGAGTCAAAAGCTCATCTTCTTTAATTGCCATCTGAATTCTTCCCCAGGGAGAATGAACCAGTCTTTCCAGCACAATATAAACCAGAACCATCAGCAGAAAAGAAACGACTGCATAAGCCACGTAGATAAAAAATGGATGATCAAAATACCAGTCAAAAGGACGGGGTATGTCGCCTATTCCCCAGACTCCATCTCCTATCCAGCCTTCGTTTATCAAAACAGCCTGAACCATCATCCCCAGCCCCAGGGTGGCTATGGCGAAAAATCCGAATTCCAGGTGAAGAGTTACCCTGCCAATAATAGCACCTAAAAGACCGGCTATCAGCGCAGCTACAATCAGCCCCACGGGATAGGGCATGGCAAAACCACCAATCCTGCCGGCTGAAGGAGAGGTGGTCATTATAACAGCTCCATAACCCCCAACAGCTGCCATTCCGTGGACAGCAAGGTTGAATAAACCGGTGTATCCCCACTGCAAATTCAAACCCATAGCTATAATAGCATAAGCAGACCCAACGCAGATAATACTCAAAAGATATTGCATGATCTTACCTCCTCTAGCGGTCTAAGAAAGTTCCCTGAAAGATGCCATAAGGTCTGGTCAGGAGAATAATGATCAGGAAGAAAAATGCCAGCACCTCTTTATAAGCGCTCATTTCGATTGGTATGCCTCCCGCATCTATGAAAATCTGGAGGAAAACTGAACCGAACTCCTGAACCACTCCTATGATCAATCCGGCTCCCAGTGTGCCTAAAATAGCTCCGTGTCCTCCCGTGATGACCGCAAAGAACATGGCCATCAGCAGATTAAACCCCATCAGAGGTCTCAGCTGAACTACAATACCGTAAAATACTCCCCCCATTGCAGTCACCAGCCCGGCTATTACGGTGACCGTCGTATGTATATTCCTGATTTTTATGCCGGTTATGGAAGCGAGTCGTTCATTATCGGCGGTGGCCAGCATGGCTTTACCCAGGCTCGTATGGTATTGAAAATAATAGAGAACAGCCACAAGAACCACTGTGCCAATAACTACAAATAGTTCATCGGCGGTAACATTTATCCCCCCGGGAAACCTGTACATATGAGGAAGCCCGGCCACGTATCTGCGCATATCAGCTCCCCAGACCAGATAAACGATGCTGCGAATTACGAATAACATACCGAAGGCTGTAAGATAAAAAAACATGAAGGGAGCATTTCGTTCACGCAGTGGTTTGAATAAAATTTTGTCAAAGAAAGTCATTATTACAGCCAGAAAAATCATGGCGAGCAGCATCGAAACTAAAAGTCCAGGGCCGAAAGTGACCAGAGGCAGTTCACCCATCGGTATAAATTCCAGAAAGCCATAGGCCAGAAAAGCTCCCAGGGTAAAATAGGTTCCCCCGGTAAAGTTAAAATAATTCTGCAGCAGCAAAACATAGGATATTCCCAGGCCACCAAGAGTTATCACACATCCCAGTACGATTCCATCTACCAGGTTACCCAGCATATTATAATTCCTCCTTATCCGCCGAAGTAAAGATCCATTACTTCGTCACTTTCAAGAAGTTTATCTCCTTCAGTACCCAGAACTATCTCTCCGCTTCTTATCAGGTATCCAAAATCAGCTTCTCTAATGGCCTGATCTGTTTGAGCCACCAGGAGGATGGTCATATCATCCTTCTCCTGCAGCTCGACGATAGAATCCATAACATCAGTTACCAGATTGGGCTGAAGTCCGGAAGTTGGCTCATCCAAAATCAAAAGCTCCGGCTCCATCATTATCCCGCGGCTTATAGCCAGCATCTGCCGCTGGCCTCCCGATAAAGTCCCGGCTTCCTGGTCCAGCCGTTCTTTTAGAATGGGAAAGACCTGGAAAATCAATTCCAATCTTTCCTCTGGATCTCCCTCATATGAATATGCTCCCATCTCCAGATTATCCTCGACGCTCATCTCAGCAAATATATTTCTCTCCTGGGGAACATATGAGATATTCCTCTGCAGCATCTGTTCGGGGTTTAAATCGGTAACATCATCACCAGAATGGTAAACCCGGCCTTTCTGAGGGGGAACAATTCCCATAATGCTGCGCAGCAGGGTGGTTTTACCCGCGCCGTTGGGACCTATTAATACCACGAATTGACCCTTTTCCACTTCCATAGAAATGTCAAATAAAACCTCGATCATGCCATATCCACTGGTGACATCTTCTACAGATAAAAAAGAATTATCGGACATTATATTCACTCTCCCAGATAAGCCTTAACCACTCTCTCATCGTTTTGAACCTCCTCAGGGCTGCCCTCAGTGAGCAAACTGCCGTTGACAAGGACCATTATGGGATGGCAAAGATTCATGATTACAGCCATATCGTGCTCCACAACCAGAAAAGTGATATTCTGTTCCTCATTCAATTCTATTATTCTCTCATTAACTTTTCTCTGTTTTCCCGGTGGCACCCCAGCTCCCGGTTCATCCAGCAGAACAAGTTCCGGTTCAACCATCATCATCCTGCCCAGCTCCAGCAGTTTTCTATCCCCGCCGGGCAGGTTTCCGGCATATTCATCACATTTATCTCTCATATCCAAAAATTCTAATATCTCCAGCGCTTTTTCCACCAGCTCCTCTTCTTCCTGTTCGACTTTTTTGTTGTTTATCCAGTTATTCCATAATGTTTCTCCGGCCTGATCATGAGGAGCTATGAGGAGATTTTCGAGAACTGTAATTTTTGAAAGTTCCCGGGTTATCTGGAAAGAGCGGTAAATTCCCTTTCTGAAAATATCATTAGGACTATTTCCGGGCTGTATCTTCTCACCCCTGAGATAGATTTCTCCTGAAGTGAGGGGATGAAAACCAGTTATCAGGTTAAAGATCGTCGTTTTGCCGGCTCCATTAGGTCCTATCAACCCGGTAATACTGCCCTCTTCTACTTCCAGAGAACAGTTATCTACAGCCTGAATACCGCCAAAGTTTTTGCTGACATTTTTAAGCTCAAGTATAGAACTCAAACTAACCCCTCCCTCGCCTTATTAAGCCAACTGATATGGAGAAGATCCCAAAAAAAAGAGGGGAGATCACGGTGCTCCCCTCCTCTGACTTCATCATAAATACTCGAACTGTTATATAATATTAGACTCCCGGGATGCCGGGATGTTTGTTTATCTCAACCGCACCTCATTCTTGCTTACTCCTGAAATTCGGGAGGCATCAAATCTCTGGGGATAGGTTCTTCCATGCGGTTTTCTATTGTTACAATGCTGCCATCATCATCTATAGTCCAGAGCTGAATGGCAGAAAGAGCATCTCCGTATTCATCGAATTCTATAGCGCCTCCTACCCCTATAAAGTTGACATCTTCTCCTTCTTCCAGCAGTTCAAAAGCTCTGGCAAAGCCCTCAGCGGTAGCATGAACCTCCTCTCCAGGAGGAGAGGTGACTTCTCGCATGTGATCTCTTATATCGGTTCCCGTAACTTCATCCGGGCCTTTGTCGGAAGCAGCTATGGCCAGGGCGATTGAAGAAACGCCATCAAATACCGGAGCCATATAAGGTCGAGGAGGCTCTTCGCCATACTGCTCTTCATATCCATCATAAAAGCTATCTCTGGAAGGACTGTCCCAGCGTCCCTGAGTGGTGCCTAAAGCTATACCTGACATATAATCTGCGCCCAGAGCTTCGACCAGATCAGGTACACGCTGATCGGGGCTTCCATACCAGGGAATATCAGTCCAGCCGGCCGCATGAACTTCACCGTGCATGACCTCAGCATCTTCGGGATAGGCAATAATTACTGCCGCATCAACATTTCCGTCATCATATGCTCTTGCGATTTCGGAAGCATAACTGGCCTGACCGATCTCGAAGGGAACCGAAGCTACAACTTCACCGTCATGATACTCTTCAAAAGTTGCAGCAGTCGATTTCGCCAGCCCTTCACCGTAAGGATTGTTAACGTATATAATTCCTATCTCCTCATGACCGTCTTCAGCTATAGCATCGCCCAGAACCCGTCCGTTTTGCAGTCCGTGACCGGAGGTTCTAAAGAAATAACCATTATCATCTACTATTGATATCATGGGGGAAGTTCCAACGGTGACAAAAGTAACTTCCTGTGGAATTGTCACACCTTCAGCCACAGCCATGGCCACACCGCTGGAATAACCTCCTGCTATAGCCGGTACGCCATCAACATCGACAAGGCGCCGGGCTGCATCAACTCCGGTGGTTTCTTCTGTGGCCGTGTCCCGATTTTCAAGAACCAGGTCATATCCGTGTATGCCGCCCGCTTCATTAACATAGTGAGCCGCCAGCTCTCCAGCATTATACATAGCCTCCCCGAAAGGAGCAGATGGTCCGGACATGGGGGTTAAAGTTCCAATAACATATTCCTCCGCAGCACCTGTAAATGTAAAGGTAAAAGTGAAAACGACCGCCAGAAAAATTCCCAGAGCAAAGGTTAATGATTTATTTTTCACTTTTTGGCCCCCCTTGCAGAATTTTAAGAAAGAGTTTTTGTAAATGCTGTCGAATTTGCGCGGAATCATTTCACAAGATTATGTTTGCAATTTAAAATTTTTCAAATTTTTAGCCCTTAGCCTAACACCCCCTTCTGAGCTCGCTGGTTTAAAATATAGATCTTCTTTTCTTCAGCTGGTAAATAGGTGTGTCAAAAATTGCACTCCCATCGCCAAAGCCTGTCCCTGAACACACGCTAAGCCCGGCAGATCCTGAGCCGGGGACACTATTTTTTGGCCGTGGACTTAACCTGAGTTTCGAAAAATTTCGAGTATCACTTTGCTTTATATCTTCCAGCCATTATTTTTATGATAGTGATCTCATACGATATCTATCAACTGATAACAATCTTAAAATATTTTTATTTTTTATTTATAAAATATTTCTCACTTTTTCCTCATACTATTATCCTTATTCAAGAATCTGAATTTTTCTCCTTTAAATTATTTTGATCACAAGCGCGATTATTTACTGGCAGCATCTGTCAATCATCTTTTTTATATTATTATAATGTGAACCTCGCCAGTATATTCGGGCACAACCCGGACATAATTTAAAATTATCGTAATATTTTTTGGTGAGAGGTTTCAGGCGGTCGATAATTTGCTCTTTATCCACTTTTTTTAATAAAGAGTTGCATTCGGGACAGCGTCCGAACTCATTGATGTTTTCCTGCAGCCTGTATCTTGCCACGACCTCCTGCAGCTGTCGGGCAGGATCATCAGAGATAATTAAATGTCCCAGTTTGACTTTTTTTCTCTGCAGCAGACCCCGATCCCGCGAGAGCAGGACTCTTTCTTCCTCTTTTTGAATTCTGGCCAGCTCGGGATCGTCATAATCATTGTGGTACCAGGCATCAAAACCCATCATTCGCAGATAGGAGGCCAGCTTGCCGAGATGAGCATCGAGCACAAATCTTATGGGATCAGGGGGAACAGGCTGAAGCAGCCGCTGCGAATTTACATCTAAATTCAGGGGAGGAGGATAAACAGCCAGTCGGTCTCCAGCTCGAACTGCATAGGAGAAATCGAGAAACTCATTCCTGTCAGCGGCGGAAATTATAAGATCCACTTCAGTATGAGGAACTCCCATTGATTCTATCCTGTCCTTGACCGACTGTTTGCCGCTGAATCTGTGCTCTACCAGCCCGTTTTTATGTTCGCGGCGTAGAATTTCCTTTAAATAACCATAAAATCTAAATACCGCTGATTTCATCAATTATCGATCGCCTCCAGATGTCAAAAATTTTCTCTACAGGCTGATAAAAAACGGGACCAGTATGGGGACAAGAGCCGAAAGTATCATACCGTTTATAAAAGCTGGAATAACGATTGCTTCACCTCCGGATCTTTTTAAAAGCGGTAAAGTTACGTCCATGCTGGTCGCTCCACAGGGTGCAATAGCAGTTATGGGGCCCAGGGCGCTGGCGATAAGAGGGATTGAAACTATGGCCATCATCTCCCGCATGATGTTGGTCAGAAAAGCCAGAGAGCCCAGCTCGACTGAATAAATCTCCGTCAGCATAACCGCCGAAAGGCTGTACCAGCCAAATCCGGCCCCCACAGCTCCGGCTTCGCCAGCTGCAAACCCCAGCAAATTTCCAGTTATTATAGTTCCTATAATGCTGCCGACAGCAACAAATAAAGGGATCATGACGATACGCAGGCCCAGAGTTTTGAGCTGAGCCAGAACCCCATGTCTGCTGCCCAGATCTATCCCCACTCCCAGCAGCAGAACAGCCAGAGCGTACTGGGTCATATTTTCCAGCCAGGGCAAAAACCCCTCAGGAAGCACAAGTCCTATCACCAGCCCTGTAACGACCGTCAGCAGAATTATCGCTGTCAACCCCAGTAAACTGCCGCTGCTCTGCGAAACGAGGTCCTCGTGTGTGCTCTCATCCTCTGCTCTGACAGTCTGAGCCGCCCGCAGGTAATAAGAAAAAAGCTGCAGAAAAATGAGACTACCGATAATACCTCCCAAAGCCAGAATAAAAGACTGAAAGCCGATTCTCATTATATCGGAGATAACTTCTTCATCAGCCCCTATTCTCGCCCCCATAATTCCGATGAGAATGAGCAGCCCTATATGTAAAATATAGCCCGAAACTTTCAAAAGTTTACTGCTGTCCGCCGTAAAAAATCCGGCTGCCATTCCGCCGCCCAAAAAAACAAGCAGAATCCACATATCCATAACTGCTGGTCAGCTCCTCATAATAGTTATTTCAGATCCTTCCAGGGCAAAAAATCTGTCAGTCGAGCAAAACCTTTTTCATATACTCCGAGGTCATTCCCGCCAGCATGGCACCGTAAGAAAGGTCGAATTTCATCACATCCCCGACCTGATAATTCCTCCCGGCTTCGGTAACATCAATCAGCAGATGATCGCTGCTGGCTCCCATAATTTCCAGATTTTCCTCAAGGGGTTTTAGACCATCAACTCTGACATCCTGGCGACCCAGGGCCAGAATAGCTCTGCGGCGGAGACCGCGATCTTTAAATTCAGGCTTTTGACCGAAGGAATCGCGCCCGAGATTGCCGCGGGGAAGAGACGGTTTGTTTTTCAGTTCGATAATCCGGGCTGCCGCTTTAAAATTGCCGACTTTAAAGCCAGGCAGTTCTCTTTGATGGGTTGCGTCAGTTCCCTGCAGAATCCCTTCGCCTATTCTGAGATTGTTAATCTCCTGCGGCAGAGCATCTTTTTCCAGCAAAATAGTGGTGGCGGTATTGCCCCCCGAGATTACAGGCAGCTCAACATCAAATTTCTCTCTCAATTTATCCCTGATCTCGACCAGTTTTCCGGTATTTTCCCCGTCGGGCAGCACACCTCCATAACATCCCACATTGGTTCCAATTCCTTCGAAATCAAGTCCCTCCATCTCCAGAGCCCGCGAAAAGAATTCATCGATCTCGCTTTCCCAGAGCCCCTCTCTCAAATCTCCTGTGTCGATCATCACTATGATCCTGTGCCGGCGTCCGAGCTTCTGAGCTGCCAGGGAGAGAGCCTTCAAAGTTTTGAGCTCGCTGTTGAGGCTTATATCGACCTGACGCACCACCTCTTCTGCCTCTTCCGGATCGGGCAGACGCAGCAGCATATATTCAGCTTCGAGTTCTGCCTCCCTGAACTTTTTTATGTTATTCAACCGGGAATCCCCAAGAGAGGAAATCCCTTCTTCGATAAAAGCGCCAGCAACCTCTATATTCCCTGCCGCCCCCTTCACCACCCCGGTAAGTTCAACTCCCCTCTCCCGGCATCTTTTTTTCATAAGGCGGATATTTTTTCTTATCCCTCTCAAATCAATTTCAATATTAGGATATGCTGTCATCCTGGTGCCTCCTGAAGAAAACCGTTAATTTTTTGAGGTCTTCAGCTGGTAAAAAGAAGAACCTTATTTGTAATCCCTGCGAATCTCGATAGAATGTTCCGGTGAAAGCCGAATTGAGGACAGATCAGAGGGGGATTTATACCGATTCATCTTCCCCTTTCTCATCCTCATCCTGCAGATTACGTGCTGTTTCGGCCATCTCCTCCAGGACCGATTCCATGCGGGAATCTACTTCTTCCACTGAAGGCTCGAAGAAAAGATCGATTGCTTCGTCTATCCTTTCCACGGTGTAGATATGAAATTCACCTCTGCCCACTGATTCCAGAACTCTATCCTCGAGCATCAAATTTTCCAGATTCTGTTCGGGTATAACAACACCTTGCTCTCCGGTGAAACCCCGATTCCGGCAGACATCGTAAAAGCCTTCAATTTTGCAGTTGGCGCCACCTATAGGCTGAACCACACCTCGCTGATTCATAGAGCCAGTTATGGCCAGATCCTGTCTCAGGGGGAGCTCGGTCACAGAAGATATTATAGCCAGCAGTTCGGCACATGAAGCGCTGTCGCCATCGATATCGGAATAAGATTGCTCAAAAGCCAGAGAAGCCGAAAGTGTGAGAGAATGCTCGCGCGCATACCTGCCTCCCAGAAAACCGGAAAGGATCAATACTCCTTTGTCATGTATGCTGCCGCTCATCTCCGCTTTTCTTTCAATATTCACAACTCCTTCTTTCCCCGGAAAAGACTGACAGGTAATCCGGCTGGGTCGGCCGAAGGTGTGCTCTCCGGAATGATGAACAGAGAGACCGTTGATCTGTCCGATCTGCTCACCTTTTACATCTATAAGCAGCCTGTCCCTGTCCAGCATTTCCTGAATCTTTTCCTCGGCCAGATTTGCCCTGTATTCCTTCTTTTCAAGCGCTTTCTGAACATGTTCTTCTCTGACTTTATCATCATCTTCCATCTCCGACCAGGTGCTGGCTTCATAAATGACCTCGATTAATTCATTAAATCTGGTGGTCATCTTTTTGCCGTCCCGGGCCAGCCGCGAGCTGTACTCAATTGTTTTGGACACCGCTCCCGCGCAAAAGTGATTGATATCCTCCCTCTCACAAACCTGGGCAACAAATGAGGCAAAATCCCTCATATTCTCCTGGCTTCTTTCCATCTCTGTATCAAAGTGAGCTTTTATCTTAAACAGCTTCTTGAACTCCTCATCAAAATTGTAAAGAAGACTGTAAAGCATGGGACTGCCGACCATTATGACTTTTACGTTTATATCAAAGGGCTCGGGCTTGAGAGAGCTTATGGGATAGGATCGATACTGCTCTCCGATGTTTTCCACCTTGTGTTCCTGATTGATAAGGGCCCGCTTTAAGGTTTCCCAGGAAAAATGATTGGTCAGCACATCCTTGGCCTGCAAAATCAAATATCCTCCATTTGCCTCGTGGAGAGAACCTCCCTTGATCATGGTAAAATCAGTCGTAACCGTTCCGAATTTGCTCTTGCCTTCAATTTTTCCGAAAAGATTGTAATAGGTGGGGTTGGTTTCGAAAACAACCGGTCCACCTTCGGTGTCGGAATTATCGACTATCAAATTCACCTGATAGCGGACAAAAAAGTCGTCATCCCCCTCTCCCATATTCACGGGAAAAGGCATCTGCTGATCGTTATCCCCCTGAAGAAATTTATCCAGATTATTGACAATATCCTGTTTGACGTCCTCCAGATAATCGGTAACTTCTTCACCGCAATCCGAGTACCGATGCTTTAGCTGATCTATAATGGGCTGCACTATGGAAAGTCCCATCTCCTCCTGCAGTTCAGAAAGTTTCTCCTGAGCTTCTTCCTTTTTATCCCGAATATTTCTCATCAATTTGTCGAGCTGTTTCTTAATCTGCTGGCTCTTTTCTCTTATCTCTTCCCGTCTGTCATCATCCAGCTTTTGATATTCATCCTGTTTTATCGGTTCTCCTTCCTCATTTATCGGCACCGGCACAGGTCCTCGTTCGGATTTTTGCAGAGTGAAGCCTTCTTCGCGAATCTCCTGATCGAATTCTTCCATCATCCGGTTCGACTCCTGCTGATATTCCCCCATTATCTCACTGCGTTTTTCCTCGAATTCCTCACCCTCAAAAAGTTTGGGCAGCTCCTCTTTGAGCTCTTCAATAACATTATCCATATCGTCGCTAAGAGGCCTGCCGCTGCCGGCGGGTATGGTTATAGCCCGGGGAGACTCCGGATCTTCAAAATTAAAGATATAGAGCATATCATTCGGAGTAGGAATTTCATCGGCGATATCCTGCGATTTTCTGCGAGCATAAGTTTTCTTGCCCGTGCCGATAGGACCTGCCATAAAAATGTTATATCCTTCTTTATCAATATTGAAACCAAAATCGGTAGCTTCCACTGCCCGCTGCTGCCCTATAATCCCCTCTTCGAAAGGCGTTATTTCCTCGGTGGTTTCAAATTCGAATTGATCCCGGGCACATTCACAGCGCAGCTCTTCCGCGTCTAATTCTCTCATTATTTCATACCTCCTGTTGGTGCTCCAGCAGAATTAAGCACTCAAAATTGTAAGTCAGCGTTTGTACCTCGCAGAGTTGAGCATGCTTCCCTTGATAAAAAAACATCAATACGATAAAATGTAAACAGAAGGCTTGTGATTAGTATAACTTTTTGTTGGGGTTATGCTCCAGATATTATCGGGGGAGGTTTGAAAATGTCGGACAAAAGTCAGATCCCGGACAAAATTATAAGCAGACTTCCGCAGTACTATGTGCAGTTAAAAAGACTTCTGGAAAAAGACTGCCAGTACGTCTCATCCGAAAAATTGGCCGAACAGATGGAACTTTCCAGCTCGCTGGTCAGAAGAGACCTGAGTCATTTTGGCAGCTTCGGCAAAAAAAGCTATGGCTACGATATTCACTGTCTGCACGAAAAAATAGCCAGCATAATGGGCTTTACCCGGGAGAAAAACATGATTGTACTTGGGGCCGGGTACCTGGGTCGGGCCTTAGCTCATAACGATAGTTATGAGGAAAGAGGCTACCAGGTTCTGGCACTTTTCGATGTGGACCCGGCTATAATAGGTCTGGAATTCAACAATACTACAGTTCTGGATGTGGATTTAGCCCCGGAATTTATCGAAGAGCACGAAGTAGAGGTGGCCGCCCTTGCCGTTCCCTTTGAAGCAGCCCAAAAAATGGCTGACATGGCTGTAAATTCTGGCGTGCAGGCAATCTGGGACTTCACCGAAACTCCACTGGAAACGCCTCAGGATATAATTCATATAGAACAGAATATGAACGACGGCCTGTGCAAAATTTCCTGCCGACTCATGGACAGGAGCAAAACAAAAACTCAGTAATAATTTACCTTTCTATCTATCAGCTCCATGCCATGAGTTTCATCGGCTCGCTGAATTATTGCCGAGAATATCTTTTCCAGCTGATTTTTGTCACTGCTGACAGAAGCAACTCCGATCACCGACCGCTGCCAGAGATCCTGGTTTTCCACCTCTGAAACAGACACATTAAAATCATTATCAACTTTATCCTTGAAGCTCTGCAGCAGCATCCTCTTTTCCTTCAAAGAAGTTACGCCGGGTAAAAAAAACTCCATCCTCATAGCAGCCACCCTCAAACATATTACCTCCCGTTTACGGCATACTTATCAGCATCATTTGCGACCAAAAAGTGAAGATTTTCCAGCTGAAATAAAATCACCCCGGCCTTTATCGGCCTTGAGCTCTCCCTCTCTGGCGATTATCTCTCCTCCAGCTATGGTCATCCGGGGATAACCTCTGACGGTGATGTGAGCATAAGGAGAATATCCGGCAGCGGAATGGAGGTTATCGGATGTAAGCCGTTTTTTCTTCTCAGGATCAAAAACAACCAGGTCTGCCAGACTTCCCTCCGCTATACTGCCCCTCTGCGGATATAAACCGAAAAGTCTGGCCGGATTGGTGCTAAGCTGCCTGCTCAACTGCTGATAGGAAATGTGGTTTCTGTTTACGAAAAAATGATGGAGCAGAGCCAGGAGGGTTTCTGAGCCTGGTATGCCGGGCAGCATATTTAAAGGATTTTTTTCCTCGCGTTTTTGAGCGAGCGAAAATGCACAGTGATCTGTTGCCGCTGTGTCCACACTTTCCCGGGCAAAATAATTTCTCAAAAGATTTCGCTGGCCGCGGCTGCGCAGCGGCGGGACCATAAAATATTTCTCCGGCTCAGCCCCCTCCAAAAACTCCCTGTCCAAACACAAATAATGGGGAGTGGTTTCAGCGGCTATATTCGCCCCTTTCTCTCTCAGCTTCTCGACAGTCTTCATGGTCTCTCCGGCTGAAATATGGTCGACATAAAGAGGAACATCTTCCTCCCGGGCCAGCCGCCCCAGTCTTTTGACCGCAGCAGTTTCTGCTTCGGGCGGCCTTAAATCAGCATGATCGCTCAGCTTAAAATTGCTCTCCCCACCCAACCGAGAACTGATATCCTGGCGGGCTCTGGTTATTATCTCATCATGCTCGGCATGCACGGTGGGCAGAAGGCCCAGCTGCGAACATGCTTTCATGAGCCCGGCCCTATCCGCCTGCGGTATAAAATAACCAGCATCTTTATAGGTGGTAAACATCTTGATGCTGCTTATTCCCATATCCCTGATCTTCTGCAGCTGACGATAAATTTCATCATCAAAATAATGAACGGTCTGGTGAAGATTAAAATCTATGACCGCATTTTTTTCAGCCTGTTTTCTGCGGGAGCGGGCTGATTCCCCCAGAGATATATTCTCCTGATGATCGGCAAAATCGATAAAAGCAGTAACTCCTCCCAGAGCAGCAGAGCGGGTGCCGCTGTAAAAATCCCCGGCTGTCACAGTATCCCGCGAATGCAGCTGGTAATGAGTATGAGCATCTATGACTCCCGGCATAATCACACAGCCTGAAACATCGATTGTTTTAAGACCTTGCAAACCGTTTTCCAGATCAAAATTTTGATTCTCTCCGGATAACACCCTGCTGATAATTCCATCTTTTATCAGCAGGGTGCCCGGAAAAGTATCATTTTCCGTTACAATTCGGCCATTTTTCAAAAGCAGCGGCATCTAATACCTCCCGGTGCTGATCCCTTTCTGAGTATCTCATATTTTATCTGCGATAATAATGCAAAAAGACGGCCCGCTTACAGGCCGTTAACTGACAAATATTCAGCTCAATATTTAACCCGGTTTCCTGTGGACACAAAGATAGTCTCCTCTCCTATGTTTGTGGCGTGATCTCCGATCCTTTCCAGAGATTTGGCCACAGTTACAAATCTCATGGCCTGATTGATATCTCTCTCATTATCGCTGGCATTATCTATAATCCGCAGACTTTCCTCATAAATCCGATCGTTGATATTATCCACCCGTTCATCCTTGCGGCAGGCAGCCTCAGCCAGCTCATGATTTTCGGTCACGAAGGCCTCGAGTACCGCATCAAGCATGTCCAGCACCAGCTCTGCCAGTTCGGGAATCATGACCAGCGGTTCGAGATACTCCTCGTTTCTAAGCTCCAGAGCTATTTCCGCTATATTCGTGGAATGATCGCCAATTCTTTCCAGATCGCGCGTAATTTTGAGCATGGCCATGGCATATCGAGCTTCACCGGCTATAGGACTCCGCAGGGTCAAAAGCCGGGATATCTTGTCCTCTATAGTGACCTCAAAATTGTCCAGAACATCATCCCTGTTTATAATCTGCCGGGCCAGCTCGCCATCCTGGTCATCCAGAGCCTTGATGGAATTTTGCAGCATCTCATTGGCTATTTCGCTCATATCACTGAGATCATCGATTATTTCCTGTCTTTTTTGCTCGTAATCATTTTCCATATGGTTATCGAGCCCCCTTACAGAATTTTAACTGCTATAAAATGAGACTTCTGTCAGGTCAAATCAATCCAAGTCCCTGAAAACATTCCCGGTCGTGTCCAAAAATATACCCTCCGCAAAAAGCTTTCTTCTGCCTATTCGGTAATTAAATAATTCTGTGTTAAACCGAGAAATCCTGCTTGACCTCCACCGTCAAAGAGCTCAAATTCTTAGGTTCTTCTTGAGTTCAGTATCAACTGATAACAGGAAGAGCCATTTTTAAATGCCAGACCGTTATGGTATAATAAAACAGCGATTCTCAAAATTAAGAATTAACCGAGGGAGGTATGTAAAAATGAACGCAGAAGAGAGTGACCATATCGGAAAAAAATTTCTTGAGAAGACCAGACCAGATCAGCTGAGCCAGCCTGATCAACAGAAAAATGTCCCTCCTCCTCCCCGAAGCTGGGATTTAACTCCCAAAAAAACATATGATCTTCCCGCTCCCGAAGAAATTGACCTGCCCGAGGCGCATCTTCTCGAAACCATCGATAGCCGGCGCAGCAAGAGAAGTTTTACGGAAAAACCACTCAGCAATGAGGACCTATCGATCCTTCTCTATTACACTCAGGGTATCCAGCGTGAGCTTTCGGGTGAGATCAGCCTGCGCACAGTGCCTTCAGCCGGCGCCCGGCATGCTTTTGAAACCATGATCTACCTTGATAAAGCAACCAGTCTGCCCCGGGGGATCTATCACTATCAGGCCGAAGATCACAGTCTGGGCCTTATATTATCAGGCAACTTTCAAAAAGAAGCCGTCAGAGCAGGCCTGGGGCAAAATCATCTGGCCGAGGCTGCCGCGGTATTCTTCTGGGTCGCCGACAGTTATCGCATGGAATGGCGTTACAGCGAAAGGGCCTTTCGCTATCTTCATCTTGATGCCGGTCATGTCTGTCAAAACCTTTATCTGGCAGCAGAAGCTTTAGACGCAGGTGTCTGTGCTATAGCAGCCTATGATGACGATTATGCCAATAAACTTCTCAATCTGGACGGTCAGGATAATTTTGTAATATACATGGCCGCGCTCGGCTTTCGCAAAAACTAACAGCCGTGTTTTAAAACTGCCTCCGGGGAGGAAAAAGAACATGAAAATCACAGCTATCGAAGGAAGTCCGCGTCCACAGGGACACAGCAGTGAACTTTTGAACCAGGTGCTTAAGGGCTGCCGTGAGAAAGCGCAGCATCAGGAAGCCGATGTCGAAATCAACCATCTCCGTCCCTTCGACATGGATATAGAACCCTGCACCGGCTGTTTTAGCTGCAGCGAAACCGGAACCTGTATATTTTCCGACGACATGGATCCGTTGATAGATGAAGGGGGATTTGATCAGAGCGATATAATTTTGCTTTCCACCCCGATTTATTTTAACGGACATCCCTCGCATGTGAAAAAGATGATAGATCGCTGCCAGCCCATATACGCCAGCAAATACGATCTCAAAAAGCCAATAATTGACCGCGATAAGTTCAGACTCTCAGCCTGGCTGGCCTGTGCTGGCGGACCCTCATATGAAGATCAGTTCACCGCTGCCAGAATCGTGGCCGAAATGTTTTTCAAAACTGTCAACACTGAAAAGTTCGATGAGATAGTCAGACCTAACACCGATGAAGAAACTCCGGCCGACTCTCCCGGGCTCAAAAATAGTTCAAGGAAGCTGGGAATCAGCCTGGTAGAACGTTTTCTCTCCTGAGGAGGTTAGATCATGCCTTTTGAATCTTTAGAACCTCCCCGTCGGGCTGAACTTGAAAGGATAATAAGAACCCAGGTAAAAAAATCTTCCGTAGAATCCTCCACTTCTCAGGAGGGGTTGGCTGCAGATGCTGGCGAAGCTGAACTGGAAGCCGGTGAAAATCTGCTTCAGCTTCTCGGTGAACTTCCGGATGACATCGGCCAGGAATTTCTGCGAACCTGGCTCAATTCACGGCTCCCCCTCAAAGCTGAAACCGTTTTACCTCTCCTGCAGCAGCTGCAGGAGTTATCTACTTCCAGCGCCCGTCAGCGCCTGATAACGACTGCCGCTTTTCTTCAGCGCCAGGACCTACCTCTGAGACAGCATTTTCTGAGGTCTCTGACTGCTCTATCCGAAAGCCAGGAAAAACCAGAGATGGCTGAAGAACTCACTTCCGAACTGCCGTTATTTAACCCGGATTCTACTTCACTTTCGTCAGCAGAAAACCTGCAAAAACTCCCTGAAAACTTAAATCTTCTTTTTGAGCAGTTATTTTCTTTTCAGGACGAATCCGGAGGTGAAGGGGAAAGCGAAGGAAAAAACCTGAGTCCGAATGAAAACAGATTGCTTTCCGGGCTGCTCTCCATAAATATTTTGAATTTGAGCGAGCAGACAGGAGAAGCAGGTCGACTGAGGCTATATCTGGAATGGCCTCCTTTGAACATCCAGGCTGAAAGGCAGCTGGCTCTGCGAATTTCTTCGTTCTTTTCCGAAGAAGATAAAGAAAAAGCTGAAACGGAAGATGAAAATTTCAGCATCAGTTTTATCGTAGAGCTGCAAAACCTTGGGGTTATCAGAGCTGATGCTCTGCTTTTCGATCGGGAGATCGATCTGACTTTTACCGCCGGAAGCTACAGGACGCAGGAAGTGATAAGAGAAAATCTGCCCCGGCTGCAGGAAAAGCTTCAGGAGCTCGATTTTCAGATCAGATCCAGTTCAGTCTCTCTGGATGAAAAACTCGATACTTTCGGGCTCAGAAACGAGATTATGCAGCCAGAAACAGCTGATACGGAAGCAGGAGAGATTGAAGACCTGATAAAGGAATACCGCCATCTCGATTTTAGAGTTTAGAGGAGGTATCGGCGAATGGAAACAGATCGGGACGATAAACAAAACAGGAATTCAGAGGAAAAAATGGGACGAAAGCTGGCTGCCGCCCTGGGCTACGATATTGAAAAGGATGCTGCTCCCCGAGTTCTTGCCCGGGGCAGAGGGGAAATAGCCGAAAAAATAATGGAAAAAGCCCGGGAGGAAAATATACCTATTCACGAGGACAGGGATATCGTCAAAGTTTTGGTCAACATGGAATTAGGCGAGGAGATCCCCCCGGAACTCTATCGGGTAACCGCCGAAATTCTCAGCTTCATATATAGTCTGGAGGAAGACAACAGCTGAAAACTCAGCTCCTGCCAAAACTGCATTCGGGATAGCGGCAGATTTCACATTGCAGGCAAAGTCCGCCGTGACCTGCCTCTGCTATCTCTTCCGCCCGGATTTTTTCTCCCGCTGCTATTCGGGGCAGCATAATATCCAGAACGGTAACATCATAGAACATGGCGCAGGCGGGCAAACCAATGACCGGCACGTTATCGGCATAAGCCAGCATGAACATAGCCCCGGGCAGCACCGGAGCCCCGTAGGAGATCAACTCATCAGTCTCATCTTCAATAGCAAATCTGGTGACGTCATCGGGATCGACCGACATTCCGCCTGTGCATACTACTAGATCCACCTCCGCAGCCAGGGCAGAACTGATAGCCTCCGCTATCTGCTGTCGATCATCGGGTTTTATATCCGTTAAAACTACATCCCCACCGATATACTCCAGTTTTTCTTCCAGCACCTCTGTAAATTGATCCTCCACTCTGCCCTCATAAACCTCGCTGCCGGTGGTTATGACCGCCGCCTTCATATCTTCATAGTGTTTTACCCGCATGAGCGGTTTATCTCCCAGTTCGTTTTCAACTTCCCTGAGTTTCTCATCAGCTATCAACAGCGGTATGATACGGGTACCGGCCAGTTTCTCGCCTTTTTCCACGGGCGTGTTATTGTGGCGGGTGGCCATCATCACGTCCGGATGAAGATTGAGCTGTTTCAGCCTGCTGCTTTCCACCTTGAGCAGCCCATCATGGGCAGCCAGCAGGTTGATTTTCCCTTCCGATGGCTCTGTTCTTTTAAGTCCGCTGCCCTGGGCCAGATCAGCCAGCCTGGCCGCCCCTTCATTTTCATGCACCCTGTCTTCGCTATTTTCGAGTATATAAACGGATTTTTTGCCCAGATCCAGCAGATGGGGTACATCTTTTTCTTTGATAATATAGCCCTTTTTGAATGCAGGGCCTTTTCTCTCGCCCTTCTTGATCTCGGTTATATCATGAGCCAGCACATGTCCTACAGCTTCTTCAACTTTCAACCTCTTCATCATCTCTGCTCCTTTCGGTTAAGTTTATAATCTCAATCATTACCTCCACACTTCCGCCGCAAATTCCTCCTATCTTTTCGATCTCTTCGCTATCAAGCTCAAAACTGAGCCGCCGAAAATCAGGTTCCTCTTTTGATAGCATGGCTTCAGCGGTGGCCAGCACCTCATTTTCCACCGGTCCGCCTCCGATAGTCCCCACGGTTTCACCATCAGGTTTGAGCAGTATTACAGCCCCGCTCCCCCTGGGAGTAGAACCTCCGACCTCGATGATTTTAGCCAGAGCAAATTTTAAATCCTGATCGAAATCTGCTCCTGATTCAAATTCACGCAGCATTTCTTCGACCATAATCTCATTCATCAGGTACACCTCCTCACAGCTGTTAAAGCGCCGGCTATCGAGACGGCGATCTCCTCCGGTGTTTCGCTGCCTATTTCTATTCCTATGGGAGCATCAACCCCGTTTAAAATCTTTTCATCAATATCCAGTTCCTCCTGAAGCTCCTGAAAAATAATGCCGACCTTGCGCCTGCTGCCTATCATACCCAGATACTTCCAGCTCTCCCTTATGACCCCCTTCAAAACCTCATAATCCTTTTCATGCTCAGGTGTTACGATCACAATATAATCATTTTTGCCGCCGGAATATCCCTGCAAAAACTCCCCATAACTGCTGGAGATCAGCCGGGTATTATCGGGAAATCGCTGATGATTCATGAGATCTTTTCGGGGATCTATAACATAGACTTCAAAGCCGAGCATGTCGGCGATATTGGCCAGAGGAGCGGAAACATGACCGGCTCCAAAAATACAAAGCCGGGGTTTTTTGATCAGCTCTTCGGCAAAAAACTCCAGATCAAGATCCTGAACATCAATATCGATTAATTTATCCTCTTCCGGCTGGTTCTCTGCCAGCGAACTGGATAAAGAATCTTTAACAGCTTCATCCAGATCTCGGCTGTAATAAACACTGTCGCCTAAAATCAAAACTTTATCTCCTGGAAAGAGATCTAAATCCCTATTGCCTAAATCATCAGAAGCTGCTGTGTAAAGCATTGCTTTTTCTTCGGCCTTTATGGCCTCTTCAATTTTTCTCAAAAATTCAATGCGCAAAGTTATAACCTCCTTCTGCTGGTAAAATCAGATTAAGTCCATGGCCGACAACTAAACTTAAGCGGAAAAAATATCACAATAACTGAAGACAGGAAGATCCAGATTTTATCGACAGAGATAATGTCACTCAGCTCAGGTGAAAGATAGCCTCCAGAACTCCTCCTCCTACCGCCAGAGATTTGTCAGAAATATAATTGACGTATTCTCTCTCAGATCTGGGATCGATATCGGCCAGCTTCTGTCCCGGCCCTACATCGAGTCCGGGCTTTATGAGACCTCTAATGATACCTCCTATCCCGGTTTTCAGAGGCCGGCCGGCCACCTCACCTATGATCTCTCCCTCGCCGATCTTATCGCCTATCTCACGCTCGGAGGTGAAGGTGCCTGCGTTTTCGGAATGAATCACTCTCTCCTCAGAAAATCCGGCAATTTCCCCTGGTTTGCCCGTGTTTGGAGCCGGCTTCCCTTCATAAATTGCTCTTCCGAGATAATGTCCCCGGCAGGTTTCTATGACAGCATCCACATTTTTTCCTGCCTTAAAGCCCGGGCCCAGTCCGATGACTATGTCGGCTTTGCTCCGGTTTATATCTTCAGGATTCTTTTTCAGCATCCGGGCATCTATCAAAATTTCATTCTTGTCACGGGTAAAAGTCCGGCGAAAATCTTCAACCGCAGCCACAGGAATACCTTCTTTTTTCTGAACATTCAGCGCCTCTCCGGGCTCAGCAACTTTTCTGGCCTCGATACCTTCAACTTCCCAGCTTCCTTCGTACATGGCACTGGCGAAGGAGACATTCCGCCGTACAGCAGTCGGTTTTTCTTTTTCCACGATCAAAATCTCAAATCCACATCTGTGCAGACGAAAAGCTGCGCCGCTGGCCAGATCGCCTCCTCCCAGTATAACTGCCTGAATATTTCTTTTTAACATCGCGTAGATATCCCCCTCTTTGAGCCTGTAAATTCGCAAATCTCCTGATCGCAAATTTTCGATGAAGTTCCAGCAAACTCAGACCGACGGCAGGAACGGCTTCCCGAAAAGTCGCTATGCCTGCCAGGAAAGTTTCAATCCTTTTCAAAAGCCTCCAAGATAATGCGCCGGTCTGTGAAACCACCAGCTGAAGCTTTGAAAGATTTGTGGGAAACTTTTCCAACCGCAGATAGGACAGAAAAAGCTCGCTCAAAAGCCTCAAAGATACTGCCGCACCCCCGTCCTTTGATGCTGATCGGGGAATATTTATCCGCTGTTTTTCGATTAGTTCGCTCCGAAACAAATGCGGAGAACAGGGACGTCTGCCCAGTGCTGCCGCTCCCTGAACCAGAATGACCTGATCGCTGTAAGAGGGCACTTCCGGCTCATGATCGGCAGGAAGTTTACCTGAATGACGGGCAGCCCCATCCGCCTCTACCAGTATCAAAAAAGGGGCGGGAAAATTCTTGATCGCATTCACCAGCTCCTTATTCAGCCCGATCACTTTCAGCTTTTTCTCAGCTCCCGGCCTCTGTCTTTTCAGGCCGCGGCCGAGTACAAGCATTTCTTCCTGGCTGCCTTCAGCGTATTTCTTCAGCAGCGATCTGAGCTTTTGCTCATCAGCAGCAGCCCGAAAACAACCCGGCAGGTCGCCCGGCAGCAAAATTGCAGTTGTTGTCGTGTAAATGACACCGGAAAATTTAAACTCCCTGGCCAGCCGATTCATTATGGCGGTTTTACCGCCGGCACCTACAACGGCCACCATATCTCCCCGTGCTATTGACCATATATCTCTAAGCCGCATGTTTTTCCTGTGTGATCTCATAATATACAGTCCTTGTTTTTGGGATCTTCTTGTTATCAGTTGATAGATATAGTATAAGATCGGAGGAAAATTTCATTGTGAACGCAGCTTTATATCTTACAGTACAACTAAATGAGGTTTTTACACACCTATTAGTCAACTGAAGACAAGAAGATCCTGTTTTTGAATTCTGGCGGATTTTAAAAATTCTCTCTGCTCGTTATACTGAGACAAACATAACGAAAACAAAATTTAATTTCAGCAGCGGTCTCCTTCCGATCGCTTTCCGTCGAAATAATCGTCGGCCAGCTCCTGTACCCTGCCGGCAAAGTCTTTTTCAAGCCCGCGATATTTCCGCAGCAGAATGCGGCCCTTTTCCGTCAACCTGGAACCGCCTCCTCTGCTGCCACCAGCCTTACCCTCGGTCAGTTCAAAACCCAGCCTCTTCTCGAGAGAGTCAAGCAGATTCCAGGCCTGGCTGTAGGACATATCCATGGTCTCAGCCGCTCTCTTCAAAGAACCCATTCTATCAACCAGCTCCAGCATTTTAGCCGGGCCAGGCCCGAAAACCTTGCTGCCATCCTTTTCCAGCCAGAGCTTGTAATTAATGTCTAAATCCACAGCCATCACCTCTATCGGAATCTCCCGGTCTAAGCTGGAGATATTCCTCTCTGTAATCCAGGTCTTCGAGAACCGAACTATCTTCTGTCTCAAAATATTCGATCTCATCTCTGCGTTCTTCCAGAAGCTCGCGCAATCCGCCTTCGGGTTGCTCCGCACCGTCAGCCATCTTATAAAGATCTGGCAGCAAGGAGGTGGAGATCAAAACTGGATGTCCTCTTCTGCCGCAGCAGCGGGGCGCCAGTATAGATGGGTTTTCAGCTCTAAATTCTGCCAGCAAAGAATCATAGAGGGAGGTCTTAATCAGCGGCATATCTCCCAGCATAAACATTATTCCCTCCAGATCGGAGTCTCCCGGCTCAAGTCCTTCTATTCCGACCATAACGCTGCTGAACATCCCCTTCTCAAATTCAGGGTTCTTTTTGATGATGATCTCCCCCCTATTATCTATGTGAGGAGAGGAAATAAGCACTTCTTTTATCCTGTCGACTTCCGCTCCCAGAACCACCCTTATTTCACCGGAGAGGCTGGAACTCTGCAGGCGGCAGATTACAGTTTCCAGAATCGTTTTATCTCCCCAGGGAAGAAGCTGTTTTAACCGATGCATTCTGCTGGCCTTTCCGGCTGCCAGGACCACCGCTGTCACCAAAATCAGTCCACCTCCATCTCCACAACATTGATATCAATCTGCGGAACATTTATACCGGTAAAACTCTCCAGCTCGTTGGCCAGCACCCAGCGGTAATCCTCCAGATAATCGGGCAGAACCAGACCGTATTTTACCCTGATGTAAAGTGTCAGAAAAAGCCCCTCTTCTTTTTTCGAGATGGTCAGATCCCTGACCTGCTCGATGCCGTTAAAATTATCCGATATATGATAAATAACATCTGCAATAACCTGATTATAAACAATGAGGTTGCCAAAATAGGTAAAACGGGCCCTGACGATCGAACTTTCCCGGCTGACTTCTTCTTTATCTTTATCACTGCTGAACAATACGCTCAGTGAATCTATAAAAAAACCGAGAAATCTGCGCCTGACCTCGATAGTGGGCACAGGAATGACATGTGTTCCTTCCTGAGAACGGGCCTTGCGGGCCTGCTCTATTTCATCTTCGCTGGCCAGTTCGGAAATATTAAGGCTGTGATCTACACCTCCAAGTTCGAGTCTTGCGGTTATCTTCTCCACCATGGACTGTGAGGTGCCCAGGATCAAAATTTTATCGGCATCGGTTTTTTCTATGGCTCTTTTCAGCTCCCGGCGGTGATCATCATAGGCCATAACAGCTCTCTTGATGGCAGCAAGCTTGCTCGACTCCCTTTTAGCCGAACTTCCGGCCAGTATTCTTCCCTCTGAGATGAGCAGCCCGTCGTCCAGAATCAGAGGAATGTTGTGCTCATGTGCTACCATGCGGGCCCTATGACTTTTTCCGCTGCCGCTGGGACCAACAAGCGTATAAACTTCCATTTTTCTACCTCCTGCAGTAATCTGCTTTAACAATCCTCAAACTAGGCAAATATAGAAAGCATCACGCCGGCAGCCACCGCTGATCCGATAACACCGGCCACATTGGGGCCCATAGCGTGCATCAGCAGAAAGTTGGAGGAGTTTTCCTGCTGACCAACTTTGTTCACCACTCTGGCCGCCATAGGTACCGCCGATACTCCGGCTGCTCCTATCATGGGATTTATGCGGCTGCTGGTAACTCTATTCATGATCTTGCCCAGAATAAGTCCGGTTGCGGTTCCAAAGGAAAAGGCCACCACCCCTAAAAGCAGAATCTGCAGGGTATCGGCCCTGAGAAAGCGATCGGCTGAAGCGCTGGCTCCTACTCCCACCCCCAGCAGGATGGTGACGATGTTGATCAGAGCATTTCTGGCCACCTTGCTCAGCCTATCGACCACCCCGGATTCGCGGAAAAGATTGCCCAGCATGAGCATTCCCACCAGCGGCGCCGATGCTGGCACCAGCAGCACCACCAGGATGGCAACGGCCAGGGGAAATATTATCTTCTCCTTTTGAGATACCGACCTGAGCTGCTCCATCTTTATCCGTCTTTCTTCCCGGGAGGTGAGCAGTTTTATGATCGGCGGCTGAATTATCGGGACTAAAGCCATATAGGCATAGGCGGAAATTGCTATCGGTCCCAGATATTCTGGAGATAGGAGCGAAGATATATATATAGCTGTTGGTCCATCGGCTCCCCCGATAACTCCTATCGAAGCTGACTGAGGACCGGTAAACCCCAGCAGTATAGCGCCTATAAAAGTCATAAAAATCCCGAACTGGGCTGCCGCCCCTAAAAGCATGCTTTTGGGATTGGCCAGAAGCGGACCAAAATCAGTCATTGCTCCAATTCCCAGAAAGATAAGGGGTGGAAAAATTCCCAGCTCATTCCCCAGGTAAAAATAATGAAATAGTCCGGCGGGTTGATCACCGACAGCTTCCTCCATCAATCCTGTCATCGGCAGATTGACCAGCAGCATGCCGAAACCTATAGGGATGAGAAGCAGTGGTTCGTATTCCTTTTTTATTCCCAGATATATTAAGACAACAGCGACCGTTATCATAATTATCTCCCTGATGCCTATCAAAAAAAGTCCCGACCGCTGCATGAAATCCAAAAACGCCTGTGCCAACTTGATTACCTCCTCGCATCTCTACGGAATGATCCAATCGCTCTCAGATTATTCTATAGTCAGCAAAATATCGCCGGCATCGACCGACTGACCGGAAGTCACCGAGATATTCTTAATTCTGCCTTCAGCAGGGGCTGAAATTTCATTTTCCATCTTCATAGCCTCGAGCACCATCAGCAGATCTCCCTGATTTATCTTATCTCCGCGGCTCACCTTCAAATCCAGTATCTTTCCGGCCATAGGTGCTTCAACCTTTTCCAGTTTATCGCCCTCAGTTTCAGGGGGTGAATCTTCTTTATCCCCGCCCCCTTTTTGCGTTTCCGCCGGCGTGGCTTCTTCCTCTTCAACTTCAGAGTCATTTTCCTCAACCGCAGAGTCAGTTCGATCATCATTACTCCGTTCAGCAGGAGAGGCGCTCTGTTTATGGGGGCTGCTCCCAGTTTCAGAAACAGCCTGGCTCGTTCGGTCTTCTGTCCCTCCGATCTCTTCGACCTCAACCTCGTAAGTTTCCCCGTTGATTGTAACTCTAAATTTTCTCTTCATTCACGTCCAACCTCCTGTTCTCCGGTGTATTCAAAATTATCGCTGTAAAAATCGGCACTCATCCAGGATGTTACGGATCTGCTCTCTTTTCTAACCCGCAGCACCCGAAATTTTTTCTCGCTATCCCGATAATAACTCTGTAAAGCGGCTGTGATAACTGCTGTTATCTGCGGAGAAATTTCTCTGCTCTCCGCCGGCCCCGCTTTTCTCTGGGGACTCAATTCCCCGTCATCGTCTTTGGCCTGGCCGGTTCTCTTTTTCTTTGTTTTCTCGTCGGGCTTTTCAGCAGTTTTTGACCCTGCGATAAACTCTATGACTTTAACAGCGGTCATCAACAAAAGCAGGATAAAAAACACTATTCCCATCCCCAGCACGGCAACCTGAATGCCGGCCAAAAATTTATCGCCAAAACTCATCTCAGCCAGGGTTTCAGCGCTCTGTATTAATTCTAGCAATGACATCTAAACAACCTCCTGAAATCCAAAAATTATCCTCCGCACATTTTACACCGGAAAATTACCGTGTTTTTTATCGGGGCGGTGCTCACGTTTCTCCCTTATGGCCTCCAGAGACCGTATCAGCTGAGGCCGGGTCTCTTCAGGTAGAATCACATCATCCACATAACCCAGCGAAGCAGCCTGGTAGGGGTTGGCAAAATTATCTCTGAACTCATCTATTTTTTCCTGACGGGCTGCTTCCGGATCATCGGCATTATTTATCTCCTGGCGGAATATAATATTGGCCGCTCCCCGGGGCCCCATCACCGCTATTTCGGCCGTCGGCCAGGCATAAACATAATCACCGCCCATATGGGAGCTGCTCATGGCAATGTAAGCTCCTCCATAAGCTTTGCGCAGAATCACATTCATCAGCGGCACGGTCGCTTCGCTGTAAGCATGGAGCAGCTTGGCTCCATGTCTGATCACGCCGCCGTGTTCCTGCTCGACTCCGGGAAGATAGCCGGGCACATCTGTGAAAGTGAGGATGGGAATATTGAAGCTGTCACAAAATCTGATAAATCTGGCCGCCTTATCGGAAGAATCTATGTCGAGACATCCAGCCTTCACCGCTGGTTGATTGGCCACCAGACCCACGCTATGACCGCCCAATCTGGCAAAACCTACCACCATATTGCGGGCGAAGTGAGGCTGAACTTCCAAAAAATCTCCTTCATCAACGACAGGTTCGATAACATCCCTGACATCATAGGATTTTTGAGGTTCTTCGGGAACTATACCCCTCAAATCTTTAGATTTTCTAGCGAGCGGATCGCTATTATCCTGAAAGGGGGGCATTTCCCTGTTATTATCCGGTATAAAAGAAATCAGCCTGCGCATTCGGGCAAAACAGTCCTCTTCATTGTCATCGAGAAAATGAGCGACTCCGCTCTCCCTGTTATGAGTCATGCCGCCTCCTAATTCTTCGTGGGATACCTCTTCTCCCGTCACCGATTTAATCACATCCGGACCGGTTACGAACATCTTGCTGGTCTTATCCACCATAAAGACAAAATCGGTGAGAGCGGGAGAATAAACTGCACCTCCGGCGCAGGGGCCTAAAATTCCGGAAATTTGAGGGATGACGCCGGAATTTACCGAGTTACGATAAAATATACCTCCATAACCCCCCAGCGAATTAACACCTTCCTGAATTCTTGCTCCTCCTGAATCATTGAGGCCTATGATGGGAACGCCGGCTTTTGCAGCTTCATCCATTATCCTCCATATCTTTTTGGCATGCATCTCGCCCAGGGAGCCACCCATAGCGGTAAAATCCTGGGCATATAGATATATATTCCTGCCGTTGATAGTTCCACGACCCGTGACCACGCCTTCACCGGGCACATCTCTCTCGTCCATGCCCAGTTTTTGCGATCTATGCTCGACAAATTTACCGATCTCCTGGAAGCTGCCCTCATCCAGGAGCATTTCCAATCTCTCGCGGGCGGTATATTTGCCGCGATCATGCTGCTTTTTTATCTTCTCTTCGCCGCCGCCCTTCTCTATCTTCTCCTTTTTCTTTTTGAGCTCCTCAATCTTATCATCCATAAACCTTAAACCCCCTCTACTGATAGAACCTGTAAAAAATAGGATTATAAAATCTGGATCTTCTCTATATCAGCTGGAAAAGAATCTGAAATTTTTACCAGGAATTTAGACACTTGAATGGGGGCGGCCTGATTTCCGCCCCCATTCTTATCGTTTTATCAGGTTTAAGCCTGAAAAATTTTTATTATCAGCCTTATTGCTGGTCCTACTCCAGAAAGACGAAGTAAAGAATGAATACGACGAATAGCACCCAGCTGAGAACATTGGTCTCATCTTTCCTGCCGGTAAACAGTTTCAACAGCGGATAAACCACAAAACCCACAGCGATGCCGTGAGAGATCGAGTAGGCAAAGGGCATGGTGACCATCGTCAAAAACGCAGGGATTATCTCGGTATAATCATCCCAGTCCAGATCGGTAACGTTTGAAGTCATCATGACTCCGACAATTATCAGGGCCGGAGCGGTTGCGGCTGAAGGAACCATACCGACAATCGGCATAAAGAAAAGGGACAGGAAGAAAAGCAGGGCAACAAAAACACCGGTTAAACCAGTGCGGCCGCCTTCCTCAACTCCAGAGGCCGATTCGATATAAGTGGTGACGGTCGAGGTTCCAAAAAGGGCACCGCCGGTGGTTCCGATGGCATCAGCCAGGAGTGCCCTATTGGCCTTGGGCAGATTGCCGTCTTCATCCAGATAGCCTGCCTGCTGGGATAATCCGACCAGTGTGCCGGCCGTATCGAAGAGGTCAACAAATAGAAAGGAAAGTATAACCGCTATCAGACCCGCATCGAAGACAGCGGAAAGATCCAGCTGCATCAGCACGCCGCCCCAATCTCCCATGGTGGGCATCTGTACGACAGCGTCAGGTACCGGGGTTACCCCGGGAATAAAACCGAAAACTGTAGCCCCCAGGATGGCAAAAAGCAGCGCTCCTTTAACCTGCATAGAATACAGAACGCCGGCTATAACCAGTCCTACCGTGGCTACCAGAGCCGGTCCCTCAACGAAACTTCCAAAAGCAACCATCGTGGCCTCGTCCAGAACCACGTATTCAGCATTTTGAAAACCGATAAAGACGATAAAAAGTCCGATACCGGCAGAAATACCTATTTTTAAGCTCATGGGAATGCCGTTTACGAGCTGTTTGCGCACATGGGAAACCGATAACAGAATAAATAAAATACCTTCCAGAAAGATTATTCCCAGAGCAACTTCCCAGGCGACCCCCATTCCGATAACTACAGAATATGCAAAGAAGGCATTGAGGCCCATTCCGGAAGCAAGAGCGAAGGGATAGTTGGTCAAAAACGCCATGGCCAGAGTACCGAGAATTATACCGGCGATGGTGGCTATAAACACCCCCTCGAAGGGCATTCCAGCCGATTCGAGAATATCAGGATTAACAAATATTATATAGGCCATTGTCATGAAGGTAGTAAGCCCAGCAATAAATTCAGTCTTGACATCGGTGTCATTCTGACTCAAATTAAAAATGTCATCCAGAAAACCGCCCTCTTCGGTTGACTGCTGGTTATTTGCCATAATTTTTTCCTCCTGTTACGTTTTTTCGCCCTGGCTTACCTGGCATTTTAAAACAGTTCAATTATGTTCTCTCTCTGAACGAGAAATTTGCGGACCTTTTCAAACTGGCCATCTGCAGACCGGCTATCACCCCCCCGAATGGTCTTTATAAGCCCTGAGCGCCTTCTTAACCGAGCAGAAGAGACACATGCTGAAATGAATTGACATCGAAAAGACCGTTAACTGTGAGTTTCAACTCCGGAATTACCGGCAGGGAGAGAAATGAAAGCTGCATAAAAGGATCAGAAATTTTTACTCCCAGTTCTGCAACACAGGTTCGCAACTCTCCCAGCTGCTCAGCAGCTTCAGCTGCCGGCATTGGCGACATAAGCCCGGCTATCGGCAGAGGAAAACTCGCAATGACTTCCTCACTCTTTACAACTGCGATGCCTCCCTGCAGGGATTTCAATTCCTCAACAGCAGCTTTCATATCCTCTTCTTCTCTGCCTAGAACCATTATATTGTGAGAATCATGACTGACGCTGGTAGCCAGAGCTCCCTGCTCCAGACCGAAACCTCTGACCAGGCCCAGCGCGGACTTTCCTGAAGCATGATGTCTTTCCACCGCTGCCAGCCTGGCTGCCTGGTTGCGGCCAAGCAGTGATGAATCCGATTCTCCTGGTTTTCTTTTGATTGCCCCTTTACCGGTCAAAACCTGCTCTTCCTGCAATTCGATGATCCGGTAACTTTCTCCTTCCGGAAGACTAAATTTTTTGCTCTGGATACTCTGCAGATTTACTGAATTGAAAATGGCTTTTTTTCTCCTCTGCTCCGCCTCTAAATCGTCAGCATCAGAAAACTTTTCCCTATCATCCCCGGATTTTTTACCGGAAAAAATATTCTGCCAGTTCTTCTCACAGATTTCTCCCTCGCCGGCAATTTTAATGCCATCTTTGTACACGCTCAGAGGAGAAACCTGTTCAGGATCATCTAAAACCATGAGATCAGCCCGGCGCCCGGGTGCTATGGCCCCTAAATCTTCCAGCCCCAGAGCTTCGGCCGGGTTTAAAGCAGCCATTCTGTAGGCGCGCAGAGGTTCTAAACCGGCATCGATGGCCTTTTTGACGGCGTAATCAAGATGTCCCCTTTCGACAAGGTCCTCCGGCTGGCGGTCATCGGTGGCGAACATAAACCTGCTCACATTACCATCATCAACTGCGGAGAGCAGATCCTCCAGGTTTTTGGTCACCGACCCCTCTCTGATCATTATGTACATGCCGCGAGCGGCCTTATCCCGGGCTTCTGAAGCGGTGGTGCATTCGTGATCAGCGGCTATACCGGCCAGCAGATAGGAGTTCAATCTGGGCCCTGAAACCTCAGGAGCATGACCATCTATAAAGCTGCCCCTGAAAAGCTCCAGCTTCGCCCAGGTATCCTCATCGCCATTGATGACTCCGGGGTAATCCATGACCTCGCCCAGACCAAAAATTCCCGGTTCCCCCCGCAGCTCTGCCAGATCTTCAGCTTTCAACTCGGCTCCGGACTCCTCCCAGGGAGTGGCAGGAACGCAGGAAGGCAGCATCAGGCGAAAATTCCAGGGCAGCCGGCGGCCTCTTTCCAGCATGTACTTTATACCTGCAGCTCCAGCCACATTGGCGATCTCGTGCGGATCAGCTATCACCGTCAGCACGCCGCCTGGAATGATCTGACGGGCAAAATTTTTCACCGATATCTGAGAGCTTTCG
This sequence comes from Halarsenatibacter silvermanii, assembly GCF_900103135.1. Taxonomy (NCBI): domain Bacteria; kingdom Bacillati; phylum Bacillota; class Clostridia; order Halanaerobiales; family Halarsenatibacteraceae; genus Halarsenatibacter; species Halarsenatibacter silvermanii. The sequence goes on from NZ_FNGO01000002.1 coordinate 159,509, forward strand.
ATATGCAGATGAGGATCTATGAAAGCCGGAGCCAGATAATTTCCAGCCAAATCTATCTCCTCCTGGCCGGAATAATTCCCCCAGCCCAGGATAACTCCCCCGGCAACAGCGAGATCGCCCCGATGGATCTCCTCCTGAAAAACATCCATTATTCGCGCATTTTTGAATACCAGATCGGCTTTTTTATCGCCACGAACGGCAGGCAGAATATCTTTAAGCAAGTTATCACTCTCATTTCTCTATATACAGAGCATCGAAATTACATCTGGTCAGGCAGAGACCACAGCCGGCGCATTTATCCTCATCGACGACTGCATAAGAATCGGTAACGTCCAGTTTTATCGCCTCGTAGACACAGCTTTCCACACATCGGCGGCAGGCCGTACAGTTTTCTTCATTCACCACAGGTGGTATTGTTATCATGGTATCATTCTGCGGCAGGATTTCAAGTGCTTCACCACGCATATCTGAGATGCTCTCGTAATCATGAGCTTCCATATAACTTTCAATCTCCGAATTTATACGGCCGTATACGTCCGGACCCTCCAGTATAGCGGCGGTACAGACCTGCACGGCGCTGGCTCCCACCATCAGCATTTTTACAGCGTCGATTCCGCGGCTTATACCTCCTACTCCCAGCACGGGAATCTCGACGCTGGCGGCAGCTTCATAAACAGCTCTCAAAGCCAGAGGAAATACAGCCTCTCCGGAGAGCCAGCCGTAGCCGTTTTCGCTGCCCAGCACCGGCCTGCCATTTTCCACATCGAAATCGAGGGTAGGACCGAGCGAATTGATCAACGCCAGCCCATCAGCCCCGGCTTTTTCCGCGGCAGAAGCGAATTTAGGAATATCCACCTGAGGGCTGAGTTTGACGAACACGGGAAGTTCACAGGCTTCTTTAGCCGCCTTTATGCTTTCTTCCACAGGGGTGGTGTCGCCGCCCAGATAATGAGTGGAGAGCTCGACCGCCTCCACGTATTCTTCCACCTGTGAGGCCAGCTCAAAAATCTCCTCCGACGAATAACCTATGCCGGCTATTACAGGAAGATCTAGTTCGGAAATCTCAGGATATTCGCTTTCCAGCCAGCGTTCAGGGCCGATCTCCGACCACAGTTCAGCATTGAGAAACCCCCCTCGAATACTGGCCATATTGGGACGGGGAACATCGGCAGCCTCCACCGAGATCGTTTTCGTCACCAGCGCACCAGCCCCGCCGCGAGCCGCTTTTTCGGCCGCCCGGGCATCTTTGACCGGGGGACCGGCAGCCGGCATGACCGGATTGCTGAGTTTCATACCCGGTAGTTCTATGCTCAAATCAGCGATGATATCACTCCTAAACTGGTAAAGTTTGATTATATATCAGCTCTGTGATTTTTTTCGAGTTCAGACTTGATTCTTTCCGGTTTTAAAGGAAGAGATGTGAATCTAATCCCCGTGGCATCGTAAACGGCGTTGACCACAGCAGGTGCTGTAGCTATGGTTGCCGGTTCACCCACTCCTTTAGCTCCAAAAGGACCGTCTGAATCCTCATACTCGACCAAAGATACCTCAATTTCGGGGCAATCCTGAGCTGTTGGAACCAGATATCTGCTCAAATCAGGGTTTTGGACAAATCCGTCCTCGACGACCACCTCTTCGGTCAGCGCCATACCCAGCCCCTGAGCAGTGCCGCCTTCGATCTGACCTTCAACTCCCTGTGGGTTTATAGCCCGGCCGACGTCTATAGCGCTGTAAGCTTTTTCCACCTCGACCATACCCGTCTTTTTGTCCACGGCCACATCGACTACCTGGGTGTGGAAAGTGTAGGCCACGTATGCTTTCTCCGACTGACCAGTGTATTCATCGGGTTTATAGGTTTTGGGAAAGAAAGTGCCTCTTCCTTTCAGTTCAATCCCTTCCCGGGCCAGCCTGTCCTTGAGCTCCCAGAGGCTCATTTTATCGTCTTCATCGACTTTCGAATAGGCTTTTCCATCCTTAACTCCCATTTCGGGATGGTTGGTGCCGAATTCCCTGCTGGCGTAATGATAGATATTGCCCAGCAGATCTTCTGCCGCTTTTTTGACGGCATTACCGGTGAAGAAAGTCTGTCGGGTGGCAGAAGTCGAGCCGGCGTTTTGAGAGTTGTGAGTATCTCCCCGGGTTATCTCGACCACCCCGGGATCTATTCTGAGCACTTCTGCTACTATCTGGGTGATGACCGTTCTCACACCCTGCCCCACATCTGCGGCGGCCGAGTTGACCAGAACCGTGCCTTCATCGCTCAGCTCCACTTCGGCGATAGAATGATCGGGAAAGCCCTCGCCGTAACCAAAGCCGAACATTATCGTGGCCAGGCCTCTGCCCCTTAAAATATCTTCTTTATCGGCAGAAACCGCAAGCACGTCCGATTTCTCTTCTTCAGCCAGCCGGCAGGCCTCGACTATGGTCTCTTCAGCGTTCACACTTTGATTGAGAACCTGGCCATTGGGGGTTAAAGACCCTTCCTGATAAATATTTTTTTCTCTAAATTTTTTCGGATCCAGATCGAGTTCATGGGCCAGCAGATCCATTTGGTTCTCATAAGAATATCCCATCTGAGTTGCTCCGAAACCGCGCATGGCCCCGCCGTAGGGGTTATTGGTGTAGATTGCGGCAGCTTTTCCTTTGAGATTGGGGACCTGATAGGGGCCGGTGCAGTGATAAACACTTTTTTGCAGAACAGCCGGGCCGCTGGAGGCATAGGCGCCAGTATCTCCCAAAACCTCCGTCTCCCAGGCCGTGAGACTGCCATCATTTTTGACACCTGTTTTGTGCCTTATGATCATGGCATGACGTTTTGATTGAGCCAGGAAGGATTCCTCCCGGTTGTAAAGAAGCTGAACCGGCCTTCCCAGCTCCCGGGTGGCCAGCGCCAGGTGGATGTGTACGGATACATCTTCCTTTTTGCCAAAAGCACCGCCTATTTCGGGCTGTACAATTCTTATCTGATCTTTATCCAGCCCCAGGGATTGAGCGACGTCGGCCTGAGTATCATGCAGCCATTGACTGGCGGCATAGATGGTTATAATATCTTCTTGAGAGTCATATTCAGCGATGCCCTTTTCGACCTGCATCGGGACCTGATCCAGGCTCTGCGTGCGATATTCCTTTTCAACTATCAGATCAGCTGCAGAGAAACCTTCCTCCACATCTCCTCTTTCCACCCTGTGGTCACAGAGAATATTATCACAGCAGATTTCCGAATCCTCGAGATAGTGGGTGACCTCGATAAAATCGTCGTCATGCACCACGGGACAGCTGGGATCGATAGCTCTTTCCATATTCCCCACTACCTCGAGTCTTTCCAGCTCGACCTCTATTTTTTCTCTGGCCTCGAGAGCGGCTTCATCAGTCTCTGCCACTACCAGAGCCAGAGCATCGCCGAGATAACGCATCTTTTCGCCGATTCCAACCAGCACCGGATGATCCTTTATGATAAGGCCGAATTTGTTGAGCTGCGGAAAGTCTTCGGCCGTAAAGACGTCGGCCACCCCGGGTACTTCCCGGGCTTTTGTGACGTCAATTGATTTTAAATAGGCATGCGGGTGTGGAGCTCTTTTAACCCTCATATGAAGCAGATCGCTGTAGTTGAGAGTGAGATCTTCGGTATATTCCGCCTCTCCGGTGACTTTGCTCCGGGCATCAACTCTTTTTACTCCTTGCCCGACACTCCTTCTGCTCATAGGTCAGCCTCCCCTCTCTTTATTTTGTCGGCTGCGGCTTCGACAGCGTCGATTATTTTTTGATAGCCCGTGCAGCGGCAGATATTGCCGGCTAAAGCCCGGCGTATCTGCTCCCGGCCGGGGTTATCATCGGTTTTCAGCAGATTTTTTGCAGTCATCAAAATTCCAGGGATGCAAAACCCGCACTGCACAGCTCCTTTTTCTATAAAGCTTTCCTGGAGGGGATGAAGCGTGCCATCGTCGGCGGTCAAATTCTCTACAGTTTCTATCTCAGCCCCTTCCGCCTGAGGCGCTAAAACAAGACAGGAAGCGACCGGCTTACCGTTCATAATAACAGTGCAGGCCCCGCACTCCCCTTTTCCACACCCCTCTTTTGTTCCGGTCAAGCCGAGATCCTGGCGCAAAACATCCAGAAGCCTCTGATGAGGAGCAGCTCTTACCGTTCTTTTTTCACCGTTAACTATCATCGATATCTCCATCAGCGATCATCTCCTTTTCCGGAGGAGAGAGTTTTCAGGGCTCTTATCGTCAGATCTCCACTTACCTTTCTGCGAAATTCCTCGGTGCCCCTGATATCATCAATAGGATCAACAGCTTCAGCCGCGATCTCGCCCGCTTTCTCCCCGTCGATCTCGGGAAGTCTTTTGTCCTGCAGATATTGAGCCAGTTTCTTCAACATCATCGGCCGGGGGGCCACCGCGCCATAACAGGGACGGGCATCGGTTACAGTTCCATCTTCCTCCACATTTATAGCCAGAGCTATAGTCACACTGGAGATTATCATGGCCTGTCTTTTGCCCACTTTTTCCCAGTAAAACCTCTCGCCCTCAGCAGCCCGGGGGATTAAAATGTCAACCAGAAGCTCATCCTCTTCCAGCGCGGATTCTTTGGGACCTAAAAAGAACTCGTCGGCCGGAATTTCCCGACGGCCCTCTGCGCTCATGACCACAAAACTGGCTTTATGGGCCAGAAGAGGAGCAAGCGTGTCTCCCGCGGGAGAAGCAGTTGCTATATTGCCTCCCAGCGTGCCCCGGCTGCGTATCTGCCTGGAACCGACTTCCCGGGCAGATTGAGAGAGCAGAGGGGCCTGGTCGGCGATAATAGGGCTTTCTAACAGCTCCTGATGAGTTACCATGCTGCCGGCCTTTATCAAATCGTCGTCGCAGGCAATTCTATTGAGATAACTGATCTGGTTGAGATCAAGCCAGCAATCAACCCGATGCAGTCTTTCGAAGTGCTCAACCAGTATATCGGTGCCGCCGGCTATGACAACAGCTTCCTTGCCGTATTCGCTTTTTATCTCCAGAGCTCTGTCTATATTATCGGGCGCATAATATTCCGCTTCACTTTCAAAATCGCTCCCAGAAATCTCGGGCCTGGGCGCGGCATTTTTGGATGATTCTTTCATAATCTACTGTCTGCACCTCCTGATCCTTCATTATTGTCTCTCCCCGGGCAATGACCGTCTGTATATCTCCGCCGGCAATTCCCATGGCTATATGAGCAAAATAATTGTCCGCAGTCAGCGGAGTAGGGGGAGTGTAATCTGCTATTATCAGATCAGCTCCCGCTCCCGGCTCGAGCCGGCCGACAGGCTGAGAAAAAGTCTCGCCGGCCAGCCTGCTGTTGACATCGAAAAGCATCCAGCGAGCGAGATCTCCACCGCAGCTGGGATCGCCGCTCAGATAGGTCGGAAGCAGATCAGCAGCCGTCATGCTTTCCAGCATATCGGTCGTATAACCATCGGTGCCCAGGGCAGCATCCAGTCCGCACTCCCGCACCTTTTTAATATCCGCAGCTCCTACTCCATTGGAAAGGTTGGATTCGGGATTATGCACCAGATAACAGCCTCTTTCCGCCAGTTTGCGGTATTCATCTTCCTGTAAATGTACTCCATGTACCGCCATGGTGCCCGGCCGCCAGATGCCATGCCGATCCAGTCTTTCAACTATTCCTTCAAAACCTCTTTTGCGAGCATCTTCAACATCTGCACTGCCTTCGGCCACGTGGAGATGACAGGGAGCGTTATATTTTTCAGCCAGTTTTCCTGCTTTTTCCAGAGTTTCTTCTTCCAGAGTGAAGGAAGCATGCAGACCGACCGCACCGCTCAAATATGATCTTTCTTCTTCGGCGAGCGAATTGAGAAAACGTTCGTTTTCCCTCAAGGCCTTCTCTCTATTTTCCTTCCCGTTCCGATCGGAAACTTCAAAACAGAGGCTGGCTCTCAGACCCACATCCTCCACAGCCTGTTTCAAGATATCGAGCGAGCCGTCTATCAGACCATAACTGGCATGATGATCAAAAACTGTGGTGGTTCCCCTCTTTATGCCCTCCAGCAGCGCATAAACAGCGCTGTAATAGAGGTCATCTCGGGTTGAAAGCGTTCTGTCCAGCCGCCACCAGAGCTTTTCCAGAATCTCGGTGAATTCCCGGGGAGGCTCTTCGGCCTTGAGATCCATGCCCCGGGCAAAGGTGCTGTAAAAATGCAGATGAGAATTTATAAAACCGGGCATGATCATCTGTCCGCCGGCATCTATGATCTCGGCTTCGGGATAATTCTGCCTGATTTTATCTGCATTTCCCACTTCTTTTATAGAGTCTCCATCTATCAAAACCGCTCCTTCTTCAATAACTCTATCCTCGCTGTCATTGGTGATGACCACACCATCAGTGACCAGTTTCATAATCTATGCCCTCCTCGGCCAGCATCCTGCTGGCTATTTCGTTGGTCCTTTCCGAGATCTCCTTTTCATCTAAACTCACAACCCGCCCCTGACGAACGACAATCTCACCAGCGACCACAGTCATATCCACGCGATTATTTACTCCCGTATTGATGAGAGCTGATATGGGATCGGAAAGACCTCCTGCCAGACCAACTCTTTTGCTGTTGAGCATAAATAGATCGGCCGCCTGTCCTTCTTCCAGGCTGCCCAGCCGGGGCTGTTGGAGAATTTCGCTGCCTCCCCTGGTGGCCAAACGCAAAATATCTTCAGGACCGACCGAAGTTATGCCCGAGGTTAACTTGTGCAGCAAAAGACAGGTCTTCATTTCACCTATCATATCCGAAGAATCATTGCTGGCACTGCCGTCTACAGCCAGCCCCACAGGCACCCCTTTTTCTAACATCCGGGGGAGAGGAGCGACTCCGGAAGAAAGCTTCATATTAGAAATCGGACAGTGAGCCACGCCGGTGTTATACTCGGCCAGCTCGGCGAGTTCGTCTTCATTCAGATGAACTCCGTGAGCAAACCAGACATCATCTCCCAGCCAGCCAACCTCTTTCATATACTCCAGAGGTGAGCAGCCAAATTTGCTCTGACAAAATTCTTCCTCATCCTGTGTTTCGGCCAGATGGGTATGAGCCAGAACACCTTCATTTCTGGCCAGCTCTATCGATTTTTCCATCAATTCTCTGGTGACAGAAAAAGGAGAGCAGGGCGAAACTATCACCCGGCGGCGGGCAAAAGGATTACTATCGTGGTATTCAGAAATTACCCGTCGGGTATCCTCCAAAATTTCCTCCTCGGACTGGACCACGCTGTTGGGAGGCAGTCCGCCCTCATCCTGACCCAGCGACATACTGCCGCGGCAGGCATGTAATCTTATGCCGATATCTTCTGCAGCTGAAAATTCCTGATCAATAAGTTTTTTATCGCTCTGGTCGGGAAAAACGTAAAATTGATCCACAGTCGTGGTGCAGCCCGTCTTCAATAATTCGGCTGCTGCAGCCAGAGTGCTGAAGTAAACAGCTTCAGCATCGAGGTGCGACCAGATGGGATACAAAAATTTCAGCCAATCGAATAGTTCTACATCCTGCACCGCTCTGATGTTGCGGGTGAGCACCTGATAAAAATGATGATGAGTATTTATCAATCCTGGATACATAAAAAAATCTTCGCTGTTAATTACTTCCATATCATCACCGGAGTTCCTTCCGGTTTGGGAAATCTCAGGGGAAATTCTGGCGATTCTGCCGTTTTTAACGAGCAGATCATGGTCGGTCAAAACTTCACCCTGGTCATTCATGGTGATGATTTTGCTGACATTTTTAAATAATTTAGCGGCCACAGATAAAATCACCTTCCTCGAGGAAGTTTTTCAGGATAACTAAATAAGTTTTTTGACCTACCTATTCACCAGCTGAAGACAGGAAGATCCGGTTATTATTTCCTCAGGCTGGATCGCGAAACCGGCAGATCTTTTACATCCAGCCCAACAGCATCTTTAACTGCATTGCAGATAGCAGGAGCTGTTGGTGTGTTGGGAAGTTCCCCCATTCCTTTGGCACCAAAAGGACCATCGGGATGAAAATCCTCTACGATTATCGGCTCTATGTCCGGAGCATCTAAAGCCCGGGGCAGCCGCAGCCGGGCCAGGTTATCCTGCACGGGCCATCCTTCTTCAACGCTGAACTCCTCTTTTAAAGCATAACCCAGACCCATGACAGCTCCTCCTTCAATCTGTCCCTCTACATTTTGAGGATTGATAGCCCTGCCCACATCATGAGCTGCCAGCACTTTCAACACTTCGACGCTGCCGCGTTCTCTGTCGACTTCGACGACAGCAGCATGTACTCCAAAGCAATAGGCATAATGAAGCCTTTTTCTTTCCTCCGGCTCTGGATAGGCAGGTATCTCTTCCTCCGGCAGAGGGTCAGTCTGCGGAGGATTATATCTATAGCAGGCCGAAACCTCACCAGTTTCGACAAAAATATCAGCAAAATCCAGCAGTTTTTCACCGCTTTTAACCGCGGCTATTCCCCCTCCGGTTATTTCCAGCTCTCCGGCATCTTTATTCAGCAGATCGGATGCGCTTTTTTTTATCCGACCCGACAGCCTATCCATGCACTTTTTGAGCGCATTACCTTCACGAAATACCATGCGCGAAGCCGTGGTCACTCCTGCATCAAAGGTGAGTTCGGTATCGCTGGCCACCACTCGAAAATCTTCCGGACGACAGCCAAGAGCTTCGGCAGCTATCTGGGTGAGCGCCGTGTCGAGCCCCTGGCCGCTGTCGACCGAACCCACATACAATGTAATATAGCCGTCTTCGCCTAAAACAGCTCTGACCTCCAGCTCTTCGGGAAGTCCATTGCCGGTCCCGACGTTTTTATAGCCGGCGGCTATTCCTGTACCGATCTCTTTATTCGGGGAATCGCTCTCCGGAATTTCGAGCTCTTTAAGTCTTTCTTCCACCGCTGTCAGACATTTCTCGAGTCCGATGCCGCCCTCTTCCAGAATATCTCCGGTAATGGTAGGACTGCCTTCCTGCAAAATATTTTTTCGCCTTAGTTCAAAAGGATCCATCTCGAGCTTTTCAGCCAGCTTCTCCATCTGTCTTTCAGCGGCAAAACAGACCTGAGGACTGCCAAAACCTCTCATGGCTCCCCCCGGAGGCGAGTTGGTGTATACAGAATAAGTGTCAACCTTCACATGAGGCACTTCATAGGGACCGCAGGAGAAAGAAGTGTGTCGCAGGGATACGGGCTCTCCCAGCGAAGCATAGGCTCCCGTATTGCTGTAAATTTCTATTTCTGCTCCGACCAATTCGCCATCTTCGGTCGCTCCGGTCCGATATCGAAGCCTTGCTGCATGACGTTTGGTGGACATTCTGATAGATTCGCGGCGGCTGAGCACAATCTTAACAGGTCTGCCGGTAACATACGCGGCCAGGGCGCTGTGTATCTGCCCCAGAGGTTCTTCACGCCCGCCAAAAGCGCCGCCGGTTTGAGTAAGCTTAACCCTCACTTCTTCTTTGGGCAGATCGAGAGCGTCTGCAATAAATTCCTGATAGGCATGGGAGCTCTGGCTGGGAGAATGGACAACCAGTTTGCCCTCCTCATCGTATTCACTCAAAACCCCTTCCGGCTCCAGATAGGCATGTTCTATAAAAGGTGTTTTGTATTCTCCTTCCACCACCACATCAGCCCCGGCCAGCGGATCCTGCCAGTCACCCTTGCGCAGCTCATATTTTTTGAGCAGATTGCCTCCTTCGTGAATATCTTCCGCCTCCGGCTCCAGAGCTTTTTGAGGATCATCATGGACGGGCAGAGGGTTGTAGTCCACAGCGACCATCTCGCTGGCTCTATCGGCAGCTGCCGGATTTTCAGCCACAACCAGGGCAACAGGATCACCTACAAACCTGACTTTTTCCAGCGCCAGGACGGGCTGATGTTCTTCGATCAATCCAAAATAATTTTTTCCCGGGAGATCCTCGCCTGTCAAAACCTCTACTACACCTTCGGCATTTTCTGCTCTAAAAACATCAATACTTTCAATCTCCGCATGAGGTTCAGAGCTGAGAGTAAAGGCACCGTAAAGCATCTCATCCCTATCATCTATATCATCGACGTAAATGGGCTCTCCGGTCACTTTGGCAGCCTCCTGCTCTCCACTAAACCTCTCCCCCACCGGGGAATTCATACCGGGGGCAGAAGAAAATTTTGTCTCGCCCCTCAAAACCGCTGCCGCTCTGCTGACAGCCGCAATTATCTTGCTGTAACCGGTGCAGCGGCAGATATTTTGATTGAGGGCCTTTTTAATTTCCTCCCGGGAAGGATCGGGATTTTCATCCAGCAAAGCTTTGGCAGACATTATCATTCCCGGCGTACAAAAACCGCACTGGACAGCCCCCTCTTCCAGAAAAGCTCGCTGTATAGGGTGCAGCTTCCCTTCCCCGGCCAGTCCCTCTATCGTCTCTATTTCAGCACCGTCAAGATCTCTGACGCTAACCAGACAGGACTTTCTAGCCCTGCCATCCACTATCACCGTGCAGGTGCCGCAGTGACCCTCGTGACACCCATCTTTTGTGCCCATCAGACCTTTTTCTCTTCTGAGAAATTCCAGCAGGGTGCGGTCATCTCCCTCAGCTATTTTTATCGTTTCCCCATTTATGACCATGTTTCCTTCTTCCATGTTTATTCCATCCCTCCGATTCCGGAGATAAATAATTAAACAGTCGAACCCCTAAAAATTTTTATTGATTCTGTGTAATCATCCAATGCCCAAAATTGAAGGTATCAGTAATGTTATAAAATCTACATAGGTGATTAAAAATAACAATAAAAGCGAAGCCAAAATATATGGCCAGATTGCCCTGGTGAGCTCTTCCAATGTCAGATCAGTCAACCCCATAAGAACATATAGACAGGCTCCCACGGGGGGAGTTTTAAGTGCAATATTCAGCGCAAAAACCATTATAATTCCAAATTGAATAGGGCTAACTCCTAAATCAACTGCAATAGGGTGGAGGACTGGTCCCAAAATCACCAGCGCTGCCGCAATGTCCATAAACATCCCGACAATCAGCATAAGGATATTAATCAACAACAGAATAAGCAGAGGATTTTCAGTTATCGATAGAAAAAGTTCTGCTATCTGTTCCGGTATTCTCTGATTCGCCAGTATCCAGCCCATAATATTTGCTGAAGCTATAATCAAAAAAACTACACCGGTTGTTCTCGCTGTACTTTCCAGCAGATCAGGAATATCCCTTATATTAAGGGTTCCGTATACAAAATAACCTATCAAAAAAGCATAAAACACTGCCACCGCAGCTGCCTCAGTCGGTGTAAATACTCCCAGCAGAATACCGCCAAGAATAATAATAGGCATCAATAGAGCAGGAAAAGCTTTTATAAAAGCTGAAAAGATCTCTTTAAGAGAAGCCCTTTTCTCTGCCTTGGGGTAATTTCGTCTTTTGCTGATAATTGCTGAAACAACCATCATTATTATTCCCAGGATGATGCCCGGTAAAATTCCGGCTGCAAATAATCCTGCGATAGACACTCCCATCATTGCTCCATAGAGAACCATCATATTGCTGGGGGGAATAGTAGGACCTATTATGGAAGACCCCCCGGTGACGGCAGCAGCAAAATCCTCATCATAACCGTCCTCTACCATAGCAGGGATGAGCATTGACCCTAAAGCCGCTGCATCAGAAACTGCTGCACCTGTCATGCCGGCAAAAAATATGCTTGCTATAACATTAACATGAGCAAGCCCGCCACGTATGTGAGCTATTAACACATTGGCAAACTCAACAATTCTATGAGTGATTCGGGAAGAATTCATAATCTCTCCGGCGAATATGAAAAAAGGCATCGCCATAAGAGTAAAAGAGTCGAGTCCGGCAAAAAATCTTTGAGGTATCATACTGTAAAGCGCCGGCACATCCATCAGATAAAAAACCGCTACTGAAATGGAGCCCACGGCAAAACCTATCGGCATACCGGATAAAAGCAAAATTACGAATCCAATCCCCATAAAAGGAAGTATATCCATTTTGTTTTCCTCCGAAAGACTTATTTGTAATTTATAATGTTTTTATATTTAAGTCGTTTCTTTCAAGGCCTCTTCTACTTCAGTCTCTCCAAAGATATCGGATTTATCAGCCTCCGGGTCAAGAGAGGTTATAACATGTAAAATTTGCTGTATCAGGGCCAATCCAGCCGAAACTGGAACACTCATGAGAGGCCAGAACATAGTGACGCCCAGCGATAAAGAACGCTGAGACAATCCTCCGATGGCCATATTTATTCCTCTCCTGGTCAGTTCAAATAAAAATAAAATGACCAAAATACTTACCACCAGATTCCATATTTTTGCCACTTTTTTGGGCAGTTTATCCACTAAAATAATAAGTCCTACATGCTCCTGGTCCTTTATTCCTATGCTGACCGTCAGAAGGGCAGACCAGATCATAAGGTATCTGGCCAGAGCTTCCGTCCAGCCCAGGGGGCTGACCAGTACATATCTAAAAAATACTCCTGCTAAAACTGTTAAAGTCATGAGGCCTGTAAGAAAGATTACGACCATCAGTGTTATCCAGCCCAGAATTTCAGAAATCCTCTCTGCTATCCTAAAAATATTCATTGCAGAATCTCACCTGCCATATATTTTAAGGGGGCCCCGGATATCCAGCACCAGCAGCCCCCGAAGGTATCTATAATAATTTATTGAATGCCAAGTTCTTCTTCGGCCTCTTCAACAGCCTGCAAAAATTCTTCCGCCAGTTCCAGACCTTCTTCTCCAAATTCTTCTTCGATAACTTCCAGGGCAGCCGGTTCAGTTATTTCCCTAAAAGCTTCTAACTCTTCATCAGTGGGAGCATAAACTTCCATCTCTTCTTCAATTTTTGGCAGACCCTGATCCTCAGAAGCTTCGACGAGCTGGTTGACACCTCTACCGGCCGTATTTGCTGCCCGTGAGGCTTCGTAAATTACACTTTTTTCGTGCTCGCTCAAACCTTCCATAAATTGATCGTTTATTACCCATACATAGGGAGTATACATATGATTTGTGAGGGTGATATAATCCTGAACTTCATAAAGCAGTTCCATAGAAATTAAAGGAATTGGATTCATCTGACCATCGACAACTCCGGTCTCCAGAGCTGTATAAAGTTCTTCCCAGGCTATTTCAGTAGCGGAAGCTCCCAGAGCAGTTACGAATTCCTGGTGAATCGCTATAGGCATGGTTCTAAAGCTTACACCATCCATATCTTCAGGCGATTCTATCTGTGTAGCACTGTTGGTCAGCTGAAAAAAGCCGCCTGATTCCCCAAAAGCCAGCACTTCAAATCCATCGGTATTCTGCTCTATTTTTGATTTCATTGTATCAGCAAATTCCCCATCATATACCTCATGGGCTACACTATAATGCGAAATTGCAAAAGGAATATCAACTATCCCAATGGGCTCATAAAATGGAGCCAGGCCTCCAGCAGAGGCTATGAAACTCTGAATAACATTTCCCTGAACCTGTTCCATCATTTCCCGAGAGTCGCCCAGCGCCCCATCTGGATATATTTCTACTTCAATGTCTGTTTCAGCTTCTACTCGAGCCTGAAACACTTTAGCCATGGCTGCAGTAGCAACTTCCTGTGGGTTTTGGGGATTGAGATGGGACAATTGAATTACATCCTGGGCTCCAGCTGTGACCGAGAAAATAAAAACCAGAGAAATAACGAGTGCTGCTATTGATAATTTTTTAAACATTTATCGACACTCCCATAATTTAATTTCAAAAGATCCATAAATCCTTACTGTAATTAGATCTACGAGTCTCAATACAGTCAACAGCAAAATAATGTATGGCAGACCTGGGAAATAAGTTCTGCAATCACCCCCCCTGATAACAGACACCTAAATATCCGACAGGACTATTCAGTAAAAATTAAATTTCTCTTAAATCCCTATTTAAACAAAACGGTCAAATCTCCTTTTATATTTGTTTTATTATCCATGTATACCAGAACATAGCCTGCCAATCCAAAACGGAGTATTGTGCCTGAAACCCTAATCATTCCACCCTATAGGGAAAGTGGGCATAAAATTCAGCCGCTTTGAGCAGATGATCGACCGGAACCTGATCTTCCACGCTGTGAGCATAAACTTCATTTGCGGGGCCAAAACCCACACAGGGGATATTGTTTCTTCCCATAATGGTAACGCCGTTGGTGCTGAAAGTCCATTTATCAACTTTTGGCTCTTCGTCGAAAACATCTTCGTAGGCTGAAACTGCCGATTGAATAACAGGATGGTCTTCATCCAGAACCCAGGTCGGATAATATTTTTCCATTTCGTACTTAAATCCCGTATAACTGGGAGTATCATAATAGGGTATGCTGACCTCAGCTTCCAGATCTTCAGATTCTATAATCTCTTCTATCTGCTCTACAGCCAGTTCTTTATCCTCACCCGCGGTCAATCTTCGGTCAATGTGCAGCTCAGTCTGATTGGGAATGGCATTTAAACTGGGGGTTTGATTGGTTACATGAGTGGCTGCCACCGTGCCCTTGCCCAGAAAATCATCGACCTTAAGTTCAGGATTTAAATTTTCTACGCCAGAAATAATTTTCGCCATCTTATAAAGCGCATTCTCTCCTCTTTCGGGAGCGCTGCCGTGACAGGAAACACCTTCGGTTTTTACCTTCATCTCCATTCTGCCTCTGTGACCTCGGTATATATTCAGATTAGTGGGTTCGGTGATGACTACCAGTTCCGGATCGAGAACGTTCTCATTTATGATGTATTCCCAGCACAATCCATCGCAGTCCTCTTCCTGAACAGTTCCAACAAAGTACAGGCTGAATTCCTCGTGCAGCCCCAGATCTTTGATGACTTTGCCGGCATAAACCATCGATACCATGGCAGCTTCCTGGTCGGTGGCACCTCGACCGTAAATTATTCCATCCTCGAATTTGCCTTCGTAGGGATCCCAGTCCCACTCATCGGGATTGCCGATTCCGACTGTATCTATATGAGCATCATAGGCTAAAACTCTGTCGCCTTCGCCCACGCGTCCATGGACATTGCCCATCTCATCGGTAAAAACCTCATCAAAGCCGACTTCATTCATCTCTTCTGCTATGCGTTCAATAACTTCACCCTCTTCACAACTTTCGCTGGGTATGCTGATCATGTCACGCATAAATTCTATCATTTCGTCTTCATATCTGGCTACTTCTTCTTTAATTCGGGCTACCAGCTCTTCTCTTTGCAAACTTTGACACTCCTTATATAATTATTTTTATCACAATCAGATTAATTTTTTGGTTCCTGCAGTTATCCATTTTGCTGTATTATTTATCCTCTTCCGCCCATGGTTAGAGTCATAACCGCTTTGGCTGTGTGCAGTCTGTTCTCGGCCTCATCGAAGACGACTGAATGCTCGCCGTCTATAACAGAATCTTCAACCTCATTGCCCCTGTCAGCCGGCAGAGCATGCATATAAATGACATCATCATCGGCCATGTTCATCATCTCTTCTGTGCATTTCCAGTCTTGATTGGCTTCGAGCAGATCCGAACCTTCTTCATCGTGGGGATCGGTTACCCAGTTGCCCCAGTTTTTGGGAATTACTACGTCAGCATCTTCATAGGCCTGTTCCATGTCATGGGTTATGGTCAGCGAGCCATTATTCTTTTTGGCGCTGGCTTCAGCTCTTTCTATGACCCAATCAGGCAGCTTGAATCCTTCCGGATAGGCTAATGTTACATCCATGCCGTATTTGGGGAAGAGCTGAACCTGTGAAACCGGTACAGAAATCGGCTTTTTGTGAGTGGTGGCGTAAGCCCAGATGACCGATACCTTCAAATTCTCCAGATTATTCTTCTTCTCCTCGATGGTCAATAGATCGGCCAGAGCCTGCATGGGATGATAAAGATCACACTGCAGATTCATCACCGGCACGCGTGAATACTCAGCCAGAGTTGTAAGATAGTCATTGCCTATATCCCAGTCACAGTTGCGGCAGGCCAGACCGTGGCCGAAACTGCTCAGGACTATAGCTGTGTCTTTGGCCTCCTCACCGTGAGAAACCTGCATGGTTGAGGTGTCGAGAAAATTAGCATGACCGCCCAGCTGAGCCAGGCCTGCCTCCATCGAATTGCGCGTCCTGGTAGATTCCTCAAAAAACATCAAAAATGCCGTCTTGTTTTTCAAATAAGGGGTGTCGGCATCCATGGCAAATTTCTGCTTGAGATCTTTTGAAACTTCGAGCAATGTGTCTATCTCGCCCCGGGACCAATCTTCAAGTGTTATAAAATCTTTATTCCTGAATTCTGTCTGCATAAATTATACCTCCTGTTTTTTAACTTCACTTTATATATTCAATATTATTTAATTCCTGACCTTCAGATTCACCAGAAAAACAATCATGATTGTTTTAAAAATTCGGCGGAGTTATGGCCGAGATAAGCACCAGTTCCTCCTCTCCTACATTGACAATTTTATGAGGAACACTGGCGACATAATAGATGCTGTCGCCTGGCTCCAGTTCAAAATCTTTTTCTCCGATCTCTATATACATCCTGCCTTCCATAACCAGCGTGCACTCCTCTCCGCGGTGAGGCAGAGGGTTTTCTACGGTAGCTTCACCGGGCTGAAGGCGTATTTCAACCAGCTCCATCTGTCTGTTGAGATCGGGGCTGATCAATTCGACCTGAGAATCGGAGCTGGGATAGGATATTTTCTTGCGCTCATCTTTTCGGATAACGGCATTCTTATCCCTGTCGTCGACCAAAAAATAAAATATGGGAACCCCCAGAGCCTTGGCAATCTCCCGCAGAGCTGTGATAGAAGGCTCTGCCAGACCTCTTTCAACCTGGCTTAAATAACTGGAGGTTTTGCCGATTTCATCGGCTAGCTCTGATAAGCTCATATCCTGCGACTGTCTCATCTCTCTGATGCGAGCTCCCAGACGATGATTTTCATTCATCTTCCTTTATAATTCCCCTCTGTTCAAATATTTGCCGTAGTTCTTCAATATCCGGGCTCACTTCTAGCGGTTCCGAAGCTGCGCGGCGGGCGTTGTCTATATCTTTTAACCCGTTGCCCGTAACCACAAAGGCGATATCATCATCGCGAGAAATTTCCCCTTCTGCCGCCTCTCTCCGCAGCCCTGCCAGGCCTGCGACTCCGGCAGGTTCACCAAATATTCCTGTTCTGCTGCCCAGCAGAGTCATCATCTCCATAATTTCCTCATCTGTGACGTTTACCATGGTTCCTCCCGAATTTTTCACAGCCATCAGTGCTTTTTTATAATTGCGCGGTCGGCCCACAGCTATACTGTCGGCTATGGTATCCTCAGATGTAACCTCCAGCGGTTCTCCTGTTCGGAAGGATCTGGTGATAGGGGCGCAGCCCTCAGCCTGAACTCCCAGAAGGCGCGGAGTTTTATCGATAAAACCTATCTCGCGCAGATCCTTGCAGGCCTTCCAGGCTCCGGCTATCGTGCAGCCATCACCGACAGAAAAGACCAGCCAGTCCGGCATTTCAAAATCGAGCTGCTCGGCCATTTCCAGAACACAGGTCTTTTTGCCCTCTACCAGATAAGGGTTTATAGCAGCATTGCGGTTATACCAGCCCCAGCGATCGATGGATTCGGCGGAAAGATTATAGGCTTTTTCGTAATTGTCCTGCACTGAAACAACCACCGCTCCATAGATGAGCAGCTGAGCCAGCTTGCCTCCCGGCACCCGCTCGGGCACAAATATTACAGCCTCCATATCTTCATCCAGCGAAGCGGCATTACCGGCCAGAGAGGTGGCAGCATTGCCGGTAGAAGAACAGGCCACAGCATGCCTGCCGGCTTCCTGAGCTTTCACCACTGCTACCGCCGAAGCCCGGTCTTTGAGAGAACCGGTGGGATTCAGCCCCTCATTTTTGATGATGAGATTTTCCAGCCCCAGCTCTTTTGCCAGGCCCGGAGCATGATAAAGCGAGGTACTTCCCACCTCCAGCCTGGGCCGGGGTGTCCCGGGTTTAACCGGAATCAATGGTCCATAACGCCACATATTGCCACGGGGATCAGAGGAGAGCTCTTCCCGCGACCATTCTACTGCCAGCCGCTCGTAATCAAGCTTCACCTCCAGAAGCCCCTCATCATCGCAGCTTTCACAGAGATATCTTTCAGGCTCCGGCGCATAAATTTCTCCACAATCAATACATTCCAGTTCGGTTACATACTTCATGCCTCAATCACTCCTCCTGAAGGCCTGTCCTCTGATTGAATTCCCTTATCAATTCATCTATTTCAGGAGCCATTCCGTGCAGCTTCTCCCAGTAATTTTCATAATCATACCACTGAGCATTGAGCTCCTCAACCTCACGGCCCTGCTGTTCTATCCAGGTATAATATTTGAGATTGTGAATGCGCTTTTTTTGATAATAATCCAGCTCCTTGACGTGATCTATGCCGACAGCTCGCAGATGCCTATGAAAATCGACAGCGGCATCCTGCTCATCATAGTCGCCGGCTTCTTCCATCATTTCCTCAACACGCGATTCATATAATTCCATGGAGTCGGTGAATACTGTCATCACCACATCATCTTCACCCAGTTCATAATAACGGGCCATCTTTATGGCTCCCAGAATATTTGCAATGCCAGAAATGCCCATCAAATCAAGATTTTCAATCGTTTCGACGGGAACACCCTGATCTTCGAGATATTCTTTGCCCACCCCGGTGTTGAATAATCTGACCAGACTCATAGAGTCGTTATCATCGAGCCCCATCACCATATCGGTATTGCGAACATTGTGAACCCAGGGGACGTGCTTATCGCCTATACCCTCGATGCGATGAGCGCCATAGCCGTTATACAAAAGGGTCGGACACTGCAGCGCTTCACCCACTGCCAGTTTACTCAGCGGATATTCTTCTTTAACCCTGTCAGCCGCTCCTAAAGTCCCTCCTGATCCGGAGGTCATGACCATACCGGCCAGGTTTTTCGCTCCCGCAATCTCTTCAAAGGCTGCTAGCATTGCATCACCGGTCACCTCATAATGCCAGAGATGATTTCCCAGTTCATCGAACTGATTGAATATCCTGACATTATCTCTCTCCTCTTTGAGCTCCCAGCATTTATCAAAAATTTCTTTGATATTGCTTTCCGAGCCGGGAGTGCTGATAACTTCATCGGCCACGCCGGCAAGCCAGTCAAATCTCTCCTGACTCATCCCTTCGGGCAGAATGGCTATTGATTCACAGCCCAAAAGCTCGCTGTTGTATGCACCTCCACGGCAGTAATTGCCGGTTGAAGGCCAGACAGCCTTTTCTCTGGTAGGGTCGAATTTTCCTGTGACAAGTTGAGGAGCCAGACAGCCATAAGTTGCTCCTACTTTGTGAGCTCCGGTCGGAAACCACTTGCCCACCAGCGCAACGATTCTGGCCTCAACGCCCGTCAGTTCACTCGGCAGTTCTATAAAGTTGACGCCGTCATAGAGTCCGCCTGATTTAACAGCCTCATTCTTCCAGGTTGTTCGAAAAAGATTGGCAGAGTCCATCTCCCAGAGATCGGTATCTTTGAGATTTTCCTTTATTGATTCGGGTATCTTTTCCGGGTTTTTCATCTGTTCAAAAGTCGGCAGTATCACACCTTCATCTTTCGCTCTCTTTACAGCCCGCTTCAATCTATCCTTCTTGATTTCGAGATCGATCATCACTTATACCCCCTTGCTTATTATCAGCTATCTTCAATCACACTTTATAAATTCAATAATAGTTAATAAACTCCTGCCTGCGGCGAGAAAAAATAGAGCTTTAATAATAGGTTCTTCCTGGAAAATAGATCTTTATAGAGCAGGACCAGCCTTTGAGGGCTGGAACCTCTCGTCAAACTGCGCATACGGTTTTCCCGTAAACAGCTTTCCCGTAAGGGTTATACCTCGGCTTATCTCTGCCGGTTACGCGGTTACGGCAAGAACCATCACAGACCTCCCCCGGTCAATTATTCCACCTTATTGCCATTCCAACCCTAATCACACCTGCAAACCCAGCATAATTGCATGTTTCTTACCCTGTCATTGTTGACTTCTACATTACACATGCAATAACATGGATAGGACTTTCACCTATGATCAAAATAATTTACAGAGCACACCAAAGAAAAAGCCCCACCTCTTCAGAGAGAGGAAGGGCTTATTTCTTCACTTTTTTTCAAAGTAATCTACCAGCTTACTTAAAATGTAAGAACTTTATCTGCAGATTCATTGATAACCAGCAGTATTTCCTGCATGTTTATCCTCCCTGCAGATTTTCTCATAATTTTTCATCTTAAAATTCATGCCTTATTCTTCTATATTTTCGATCATGATCAGGACCATTTTGAACTTTTCGGGAGCCCTGACGGAATGAGGTATATCCGCGGGC
Organism: Halarsenatibacter silvermanii; assembly: GCF_900103135.1. Classification (NCBI taxonomy): domain Bacteria; kingdom Bacillati; phylum Bacillota; class Clostridia; order Halanaerobiales; family Halarsenatibacteraceae; genus Halarsenatibacter; species Halarsenatibacter silvermanii. Next base: position 179,874 of record NZ_FNGO01000002.1, read on the forward strand.
ATCACTATCATTTCACCTGCTTTTACTCTATGAGTTTCGCTCCCTATGGTATATTCCCCCACACCATCGATAACGTGAACCATGGCTTCGTGAGGAGCGGAATGCTCGCTTAAGTTCTGACCTTCATCAAAAGCGAAAAGTGTAACTGTTCCAGTATCCATATCTATGACGGTTTTGCTGACAATAGAATTCTTCTGATATTCAATAGTTTCCTGGATATTATAGACTGTAGAATCTTGCATTAATATAACCTCCTTCAGCTGGAATAATTTTTACATCTCTGCAAATACACCCTCTATATCCTCCACAAGTCTTTCCACTTCCTTAAAATTCTCTCCGGCAGAGGTATAAGTTCGTCGAAAAGCCTGCGGTCCCAATCAATGACCCCCACAGAATAAATATCTTCCACAATTTCTCTACAGCTCATATTTTAACACCTCTTTTTAAATATTTCATGAAAGCTTAAAATGGTTTTGCTTATTATAATGTAATTATCCAATTTGGAATTCAATTCCTGCAAATTAAATACGGATCTTCTTGTCTTTAGTTGTTTTATAGGTGTGTCAAAAACCTCATTTAGTTGTACTGCAAGATATAAAGCTGCGTTCGTAATAAAATTTTTCGGAAGGAGGAACTGGTTTACACTGGTTCCGGCATGGAAAGGGGAGAAATTCATGCCAGGTATTGATTACAAATTGGCTGCCATGCTTATATCCAACATCAGAAATATTGATCGCTTCGATTCAGCCGATGAACTGACAAAACATGCTGGCCCGGTGGATATAATTTATGCTCTGATGAGGGATAGATCGGTTTATCAACCTCCAAAGATGACTCAACTTGATGTATTAAAGCGTTCTGGCTGATAAAATTTAACCTGTATCAGTTCGACAACCTAAGACTTAAACATAAAATTATGCAGCATTTTCTTTTCGATTAGATTAAAAGACAACTTTTTTTAGATCTTCAAAGAGGGAATATACTACCGGTACATAGATTAGCAGCAGCATGGTCGAGGAAAACAGCCCTCCAATAGTAACTATAGCCAGAGGAGAATACTGTTCTGTGCCTACAGCCAGCTCCAGTGCCAGTGGAGTCATACCGGCTATGGTTGAAAACGTGGTCATCATTATCGGTCTATAACGAAGCCGGGCTCCCTCGCAAATAGCGTCGAATACATTGTCATAATTTTTCTTTTCCATAATGAAGAACGACATCAGATGGATAGCGTCATTTACTGCTATTCCGGAAAGGAGAATTATTCCCATTATAGCCGGCATCGAGAGATGAGTGCCGGTAATTAATAAAGCAGCCACTACCCCGATCAATTCCAGTGGCAAAGAAATCATAATGGTTATTGGATGTATAAATGATTTGAATTGAGCTACCATAATCAGATATATAAAAGCTACAGCAAAAAAGAGACTTATCAGCAGTCTTGTTTGAGCTTCCATCATGTCCTCCTGCTCACCAGTTATTTCAGCCGTATAACCGGCGGGCAGCTGATAATCATCCAGCAGAGAAGAAATGTCTTGATTGACCATGCTCAGCGACCTTCCGTGATTAAAACCCAGAATATCCAAATGATATCTCAAATCTTTACTCGTGACCATGTTAGGACCTTCCACTCTTTCTATCTCCGCCAGTTCACGTAAAGGTAAGTTATCGCCTGCAGGAACAATTATGATCAGATTCTCCAGATTTTCTTGCGAAGCCATCTGTTCCTCTCGATACCGTACCATTATCTCCGGATCTTTCTGTTCTTCTACTTTAAAGTCTGTATCCGCTTCAATACCTGACACAGCCGCAGTTATCTGCTGCGAAATCTCATCTGTGCTAAGCCCTACCTCAGCCGCCTTAACTCTATCCACATCTATCTGATATTCGGGGTAATCGACATTCCAGCGCAGATTGATATTGGTAGCTCCCGGCACCTCTTCTATATCACGAACCAGATCTTCTGCTATAATCTCCAAAAATTCAGGATCTTTTCCGCTCACTCGAACCACTAACGGCGCCTGAGTGGTGCCTATGGCCGTAGCTCCTTCTTCCTCAACAACATAGGACTTTATACCCGGCACTTCGGCTATCTTTCTCCGTAGATCAGCCTGAATATCCCATATTGATCTTTCTCTCTCGATTCTGTCCGTTAGAGTAATTGAGAAAAAAGCCTGCTGTACGCCTTCAGCCCCCGTGACAGCCTGAGTTCCCGTACCAGGTTCGTAACCAAGTTGATTAGTATAGTTTACGATTTCGGGCTCTTCTTCTATAATTTCTTCTACCTCTTTTGATATTTTTTCCGTCCGGGTCAGGGAAGATCCCGGCTCTGTTTCCAGAGAAATATAGGTCTGGCCAGTGTCCATCGTAGGAGTCATTTCAGATCCTAGCATCGGGAAAACATTTAAAGTTATTATAAGCAGCACTCCCCCTACTGTTAAAGTTATTGCCCGATTGCGCAGGGATTTCCGTAGTAATAACAAATAAAGCTCGCGGCTTCTGGCAAAAAGTCTTCTAAAACCTTCCAGTAGATATCGCATAAGATTAAGCTTGCTCAGGGCAGTCTTCTTGAATTTTTTCAAATTCAAAACTACTGATAAAAGCAAGGGAACTATCGTAAATGAGCTCAGCAAGGATCCTGACCAGGCAAACAGCAGAGTCATAGACAGAGGTCTAAACATTTGCTGGACAAAACCGCCGATAAACATAACTGGCATCAGCACAATCATTGAGGTCGTGGTTCCAGCGGTGACTGGCAAAATCATTTCCCGGGCTCCGTCTATAGTGGCATTGAGCGCCGATTTTTGCAGCTCTTGATAATGTCTGTTGACATTTTCTATCACAACTATGGAATTATCGACCAACATACCTATTGATAAAATAAGAGCTGTCATAGTGACTGTATTTAAGGTTAACCCTGAAGCCTGCATCAGTGCCAGAGTCATGACAAAAGTTGTGGGAACTGATATGATTACTGCGGCGGTATTTCGCCAGCTACCCAAAAACAGCAGCATTACTATGAAGGTCAAAAATATACCCAGAACCAGCGTTTCTCCCATGTTGTATATGGCCAGCCTGACAAAATCGGATTGATCATCTGTTATTTGTAAGTTCAATTCCGGAAAATCTTTTTCTAGCTGGGCGATTTCTTCTTTCAGATCATCGACCACCTCGATGGTGTTGGCATCCTGTTGTTTCTGGATACTTAAACCAGCAGTTTCCTCTCCTTCAACTCTGAACTTGCTTCTAATATCAGCATGGCCGTCTTTTACTTCCGCGACCTCCCGCAGATAAACGTTTCCGGCTGGACCTGAGTCTATTACCAGTTCTTCAATATCAGCATAGTCTTCGTACTTACCGACCGATCTGATTAGATACTCTTCTTCCCCACTGGTCAGTTCACCTCCGGGTATATTTAAATTTTCCTTATCCAGTCTACTGACTATCTGACTCACCGGAATATTCAATGCATTGATTCTATCGCGATCGACCTCTATTTGGATCTCTCTAACTTCGCCTCCAAAAACATCTATACTGGCCACTCCGCTAACAAGCTGCAGCCGATTGCTCAATTCATTATCGGCCAGAGTACGAAGGTATTCACTGCTAAAAGGCCCGCTCACTGCCAGAGTAAGCACCGGCACATCGGCAGGATTGAATTTTTGTACCCGGGGTTCATCTATATCCTCAGGCAGATCATCTCTAATACGGTCTATTACATTTTGTACTTCCACTGCTGCTACATCCAGATCTTTATCATAATCAAATTCAACCATAATTCTAGAAGTGCCCTCAAACGCTTCGGCATTTATACTGTCCACTCCTTCTATTGTTCCCAGCTCTTCTTCCAATGGTTCGTTCACCTGTTCGGAGACATCCGTGGGGGATACACCTCTGTAACTGGTCTGTATGTTGACTATGACCGGATCGAGATCGGGATTGAGCTGGATATTAAGGCTCAAAAGAGCTGCTGTTCCCAGAAGAATAACTGCAAATAAGGCTGCGACAGTTGTATATTTTTTTCTTACAGCTAGATTAACGAGATCCATATTTTAATTCCCCCACTCATCTTCGTCGCGAAGGTAAATACTAACTCCATCTCTCAACTCTTCGATATTGCTGGTTACAATTTCTTCTCCTTTTTCCAGGCCTGCCTTAATTTCGACTCGATGGCCAGTATCGAGCCCGGTTTCAACCTCTCTTCTTTTCGCCTGACCATCTTTTATCACATAAACATGCGGAGCTTCTTCGAAGAAAAATAATGAATTGCGAGGAACTGTGATAACATCACTTCTGGATTCTGGATAAAACAGAACTGAAGTGTACATTCCTTCTTTTAACTTTTCGGGAGGATCTTCCAGTAAACTCACAGTAACTTCTGTCGTTCGCTGGTGAGGGTCTGTCAAAGATTTGAGGTTAGTAATTTCCCCGGTCAGAGGCTTTTCACTTAGGTGGGGTATTTTCACTTCCACTTCTGTATGAGTATCTATATCGGTAAAGTCTTTCATCCCCAGCTTTGAAGTTATTACAAGATTATCAGTATCAGCAACTTCCAGAACGGGTTCTCCGGGATTTACATATTCTCCCGGCTTAGGAATTTTATCAATAACTTCACCGTCCAAAGGAGATTTTAATACCGTGTAAGAAAGTTGCGTTTCGATCACAGCCAGTTCGCTGCGGCTTTTTTCCAGCTTGTTCTTGTACTGTTGAATTTCTGTCTCGGCCATACTGACGGCTATCTCCGCTCTTTCCACAGAAGCCTCTGCCTTTATATATTTAGCTTCGGCAGCGGCATGCCGAGTTTCCGTCTCTTCCAGTTCAGCTTTTGAAATGGCATTATCCTGATAAAGACGTCTGTCAGCTTCCAGATCTCTCTGCCATTTTTCGTAATTGCTGCGGGCTTCGCGCAAATCTGCCTCAGCCCCTTTGAGATCACTTTGTTTTTGACTAAGAGAGGATTCCGCCATTATAATCATCAATTCAGCTTCTTTAACCGAGGCTTTAACCCCTTGTTTTCTGCTTCTTATTTCTTCATCATCCAGTCTGACCAGTTCCTCTTCTGCTGTTATTCGATCGCCTTCTTCTATAAGAAAATCATCTATCTCCTTAGCAATCCGCGGAGATATTCTAGTTCTATTCTCATATTCTGCTGTCCCACTGTATCTGTAAATCCTCCGCAAATCTTCTTCAACCAGAGTTTGACTCATAACTGGAACTCCCAGATCATCTTTTTCTTCTATTTCCACAGGCCTGGTTCTTATTCGTCGAATTCCAAGAATAGCTACGGCTCCCAAAGCTATTATCAAAACTATGATAGCAATTTTCTTAATTTTTCCCTTCACTGAATTCCCCCCTAATTTTTTGAAATCAAATCCGAATATATCTTCTGCATTGCGCCCAGCAGTTCAATTTTTTTGCGGCCTAACTCATATTCGAGATTTATTTTTTCCATCTCGGCCTCGGCCAGAAGACTCCGAGCCGCCAGAAGCTCACTCTCTGTGATAGCTTCTTTTTGCCAGCGAGTTAGAGCACTATTATATTCCAGTTCCGCTCTTTCCAGATTGGTCGCGGCTATCTCCACGTCTGTCCGATGGCGAGAAATATCGTACAGCAGACTTTCAATTTCGATCTCAATACTCTCGGCCAGATAATCAGCTCTGATTTCATGTTCCTTTTCTTCAGCATCTGCTTCCGCTATATCCGCCTTCCGACGACCTCCATCAGAAAATTCATAAGAGATCCCAGCTGTAATTTCCCAATCATTTTTCTCTTCAAACGGGTCTTCCAGAACATCTTCGGTGGTCAAATGCCCCTGCATACTAAGTTCATAATTGCTATCCAGCGAGGCCTGCCCTCTACTACCATCATTAAAATTATATTCCCCGCTGAGAATCAAATCAGGATCCTTTTGAGAGCTTATATATTTAGCTTCCTTTTCAGCCAGCCTGGCTGCCAGCAACTGGTTCTGAAAATCACTCCTATAATTCAGCGCTTTCTGAATGAGCTCGCTGCTGTCTTCTAAATCTTTTAGCTTCAAATTCATCTCTTCAATTAGAGAAAAGTTTTCAGGTGATTTCAGCTCCAGCTGGTTAGGATCAATGTCTACTCTGCGGGACAGCAGTTTTCGTTCAGTCCTGGCCCTATCCTCTAACTTTTTTAAATGCTGCTGGGCAGTTTCCAGCTCAAATTCAATCTCCAAAAGTCCGGCCTCAGTCAGCATATCATCTTCATATTGTTCTTCAGCCTCCTGATATAATGATTCCAGCTGAGTAATCCTCTGCTCTTGACTGGCAATTTGTTCTTTGATTTCCAGTAGAGAATAATACTTTTCGGCGACAACCTGCAGTATCTCATTCCTATTCTCACGGTAGTTTAGCCTGGCTTTTTCATATGAGAGCTCGGCTATATCCAGCTGAGTAGATATTGTGCGGGACTCTGCCAGAATGTTGCTATAATTGATTGTACCTGCTAGCTCACCTTCGCTTTCACCTTTTTCAGACTTTTGCCAGCCCATCTCACCTTCAATCTTAGGGTTCAAAATTGTCTCTGAAGATAGCTTTCTCTGTTTTGCTGCCTCCAGCTGATGACGAGCTGCCTCCAGTTCGTCATCAGACTTTTCAGCTCTTGCCAGAGCGGTTTCCAGTTCCAATTTATTTCCCTTTGCGGCAAAAGTCAATCTCGGGAAAAAAAGAATCCCTCCTATAGACAATACTATAGTCATAATGATCGCTGTCATGCCCAATTTATTCATGAATGAACATCTCCTTCAACTCGCCAGTAGCCAGATAAAGCTCAACGACGGCGATATAACTTTCGAAGCGCCTGCTAATATCATCTATTTCGGCTTGATATAGATCAACCTGAGAGTCCCAAAATTCAACTCCGGTGATGTATTCTTCCTCCAGGAAGAGGCTGTTTATTCTAACAATCTCTTTGTAATTTTCTATTTCTTTTTCAGTCATTGCTAAATCTTTTCTGACGTTATTTGCTCGGGAATATGAATTTTTAACTTCAACCTCAATATCATCCAGAATTTTATCGACTTCATTTTTGGCTTTTCTATATTCTATTTTTGCCTCTTTCTCTTCCAGACCCGATCTATAGTTGCTTTCAGCCAGCTGTAGATCTATTTTAGCCAGCTCCCGGTCAGCTTTACTCTCCTCGATTTCCAGGCGATTATTTCTGGCAGTCTCCTGCAGATCAACAAATTCTCTTTTTATTTCAAATTCTGAAAAATCCTCTTCATAATATTGAACCTCTAACTTTTCTTCAGCTGACAGTTGCAAATTTTTTTCTAAAATAAACTTCTGATTTTCCAGATTATTAGCTGATTTTATCAAATTGTTTTCTGCAGCTTTTAATTCAACTTCTGCTTGCAGAACATCCGCAGAAGTTACTCTCCCCTCCTGGTGCATATTCTCAATTTTTTCCAGTTCTGCCTGAAAAAGCTCCACATATTCCTGGTGAAGAGTGAATAATTTTTTTAACCTAACAAATTCGAGAAAATCCTGTAGATACTCACTGATAATCTCTTCAGTGGTTCTCTTCAGCCTTTGCTGAGCGAGTTCAAGCTCTAACTCATCCTTTTTCAAAAGCAACGGGGAGGGATCAACCTCCTGTTCAGCCTGTCGTTGTTTCAATTTTACTTTATTTTTTTCTAAAAGCAATCTATCGTTTTCTATTTCTCTGTTTCTGTCTATCCCTCTTGCCAGATAAGAATCCAAAGTAAATTTAGTTTCAGTATCTTTAGCCTTGATCGCTTCCTTCTCTTGAAAGAAACAGGCAATCAGCATTGCAGCAGAAAATAAAAGCAGCAACAAGATCATGGTTTTAATGAAACTATATTTAGACGACATATTTTATGCCTCCTGCATAAATGAAATTTCATTACTTTCATCCGTTTTATATAACCGAACCTCTGACAGCAACCTTATGATCGTGAACTTCCTATGTCAACTCCATTTTCTTTTTTAATAATTGACTTTAACACAAAAATAAAACAATTCGTATTCAAAAGCACAACTTTACCTTTCTTAATCTCCAGTGCTCGCACACTTCTCTCTGCCTACCTTTAAGCTTTAACCTGTAATTTATCCAGCTTTTCCGTCAAAAATGCGATACTGATTATGGCTATAAAGGTCAAAATCACCCGATATACAGAAAATTTAAGCCCCAAAAACTGTATTTCCACACCTATTTGAGGCATTTTCAAAGACGCCCAGGCCCCCAGAAACACTACTACATTTGCTATCCGGGCTTCTTTTTTTATTAACTCTCCAGCAATGGGAAAAGCGATAAACATCGGTCCTGTGGGTAGAGTACCCATAAACAGGGAAATAAAAACTCCCTTAAATCCCGACTCCTGCCCCAGATATTTTTTAATTTTTTCCCGGGGTATCCACACATCTGCCAGTCCCATAAGCACCAGTACCGGAAGAAATATTGCTGTCACTTCCAGACCATAATTTTTCATTACTTCAAAGCTTATATCACTGCGAGTCGGAAAAAATATTCTGATTACGTATAACATTACGGCAGTAATGATTAGGAATATTGCTAATTTTTTAATTTTTTGAGAAAGCTTCTGTGTTTTCATCTGACATAACCCCCCTGTAAATATTATTCTCCTGTCTTATGTATTTCACATGAGTATACCGATAGCTATAGCTATAATCACAGCAAAAAAGAAAGCCAAAAAATTCCGCCAGAATGTTATTTTTCTGCCCATTTCTTTCAATTCCAGGGGGAGGGTAACGAATCCAACCATGGTTAAAGTGGTCAAAAAAGCGGCGATAGTGGTATAGGAAGCCCCCGATTCTATCAATGATCCTGCCAGCGGCATCGCCACCAGATTGGGAATCATGCTGATTGTTCCGATTAAAGCGGCTGATCCTACCTGGTATACTGTCATTTCACCGCCCAGGTATTGCTCTATGACAGAGGGCGGCACAAAACTCAAAATCACACCAATTAAAACTATAATTCCGATCATCCAGGGGGCCAGATTTATCCCTTTGGTCAAAGCAATCTTCAAAGATTTCAGAGTGCGCCCTGCAGATTTCTTGAAAGAATAAACTAATAATGTCAGGGTAATGGCGTTTATTATTATTGCTACAGTCAATTTTAACTCCCCCTAACCTGATTAATTTCAGAAGAGCTGCTGCCGGCTGCCGGTCCCGGACCGTCCGGGCTGGCGGTGGCTTTCTCTATTTCTGCAAACTCACTTTCGGC